>CAMOTK010000104.1 GCA_946625715.1 uncultured Prevotella sp.
GCCCGACCAAATAGACCCTATTTACTTTTCTAGAATGACGAGTCCGGAAGTGTTAAATTTTATCAGTTTTTCTTGACAAACATCTTCTTGCCATTCTTGAAATACACACCATCCTGTGTGGGCTTGCTCTGCAGCTTGCGGCCGCTGAGGTCGTACCACACATCGGAGCCGGCGGCATCATGGCTGCTGACACCACGCAGACCGACGGCCTGGCCGTCGCAGGTTACCGTCATATTGGCACTCAGCGTGGTGCCGCGCAGACGGGCCGTGATGGTGACCTGCCCGTCGCCCACGGCCGTCAGCAGTCCGTTGGCGTCGACCGTGGCAATCGTCTCATCGCTACTTGTCCACTCCACGTCGGGCTCATAGCTCAGGTTGTAATTTGAATACCAGTTCGAGGGAATCCAATACTGCGTAAACAACTGCAGCGTCTCGCCGCGAGAGATTGCTGCGCCCGTATAGTTGCGTGCGTAAACCTGCATCGACGAATCGCCGGTCGGAGCAAGCAGACGGAACCAAATCACTCCAGACTGGTACTCTGCGCCCTGTTCTGTCTTGGCCTTGATGGTCGTGGTGGCATCATCCTTCAGTCCGGTGACGATAGCCCACGCAGCATGCTGCTCCTTGCCGCCCACGGTGATGATGGTTTCGCCCATGGCCTCTACGCTTGCCACAGAAGCATCGGCAGCAGACCAGACGACCTTCTTGGCATCGCCAATAGCCGTTTCGGGGTCGGTATAGAACACATACTTGTACTGCCAGTTGGCCATGATACCATCAGTGGTGCCCATCTCGGTCTGCGAACGCCAGAGTGTTTCGCCGCGTCGGCGACTGTCGACAGTCATGAATTTGACAGTGGGCTGCTTCACCAATATCTTGCAGATGGCCTTGTAGTCGCCTTCATGGGTGGTCACGACAACATAGACATATTCCTGACGACCATTGTAGTATGACTGATTCAGCGGGATGAGGTTGTTGGCCGTCACCAGTCCGTTCTCGTCGACGCTGGCCCAGTCGCTCGGACTTCCGTAGATACCAGTATCGGTGAGAGCTTCCCACTTCACGCGCTTGTCGCCAGCCTCGGCGGGTAGCACGGTGGCCGTGAGTTGCAGCGTCTCGCCGGCTATCAGCGTGGCTTCAGCCATGTTCAGTTGCACGCCCTCCACCTTTGCGGGGTCAGGGCTGTCGGCCGGTGCATCGGGATAGAACTGGCGCAGGTAGGGATAGCCGTCGTTGATGTCGTTGTTGCGGCCCCACACGGTCTCGAAGTCCCAGCCTTCGTAAGTAGCCTTAGCCTTCATCTCGTTGGTGGTCTTGCCGGTGGTGAGGGTCGCGGTAGAGGCTACCAGCTCCTTGTCGTAGTAGTAGTCTGACGAACCTGCCTTCACGCGACCGGCCAGATAACAGTTGGTAAACGTTTTTTCTGAAGAATTTGAGCCATAAAGACTTCCTTCCGCAGCGCCATCGACATTGGTAATGTTCACTCGCGAGTAACTATTGTCGACGGCCGTCTTGCCAGTATATTCATAGTCTATCTGGCCTATCAGTCCGCCCACATAACTCTGTTCGGCATGCACATTGACGATGTTGCCCTCGGTGAAACACTGTGAGATGCTTGTCGCCACTGCCCTTCCCACCAGTAGCGAACCGCCGCCGAAGGCTGCTCCCGGGTAGGTAAGCCACTCGTTCTGATGGTCGGTGGCTTCGATGACCGAAGCTCGCACACCGACGTTCTTAATCACGGCACCGGCCTTGGTGATGCCAAACAAACCATAATAATACTGCTTATCCATGGGCATACCACCCATTTCGATATACATGCCATAGATGCTGTGGCCCTGTCCGTCGAAGGTGCCATTGAACTCCACGCCAGCCTGCGTGCCACCGGCCACACTCGTGGTGTAACTGCCAATGGGTTTCCAGGGCACGGCATAGCCGTCGTGGCCCCAATACTGCCAGTCGGTGGTGTCGTTGAGGAAGATGTCGTTGTCGAGCACCACCGTCTTGCCCTCGAAACTCTGCGGGGCGCGGGTCTGAGTGAAGCTATAGGTTTCGTATGGGTCACCATACATGCCCACGCCTTCTGTTCGTGTGATGGTGTATTCGCCGTTGACAGCCACGGCCAGGCCACGCAGTTGGGCAGCCGTCTTGATGTGATAGGTATTGGAAAACTTGTTGTTGAACGGCGTCAGGTCGTAGGTGAAGCGGGTGTCTTCGAGCCATTTGGCGTAGAGCGTCATGTCGGCAGCGACGGTGGTATGCTCGAAGTCGAAGAACTGCTTCAGTGCCTCATCGCTATACCAGCCGGCAAACACCATGCCCTCCTTGGTGGGACGTGCGGGAGCCTCCATGAGCGAGCCCTCGACAACTTTTCTTGTAACGACGGCCGTGCCGCCATTGCTCGCGAAGGCAACGCTCACGCCGGGGTTATAGTCGGCCGAAGGATTGACGCGCGGATACTGGCCCTCGCGCCACTGCCAGTAGTTCAGCTGAAGTTCGTCGTTGTCGCTGTGGGCAGCATTCCAGCGTGCCACAGCATCGTTATAGACGTTGACACACTCCTTCGACTGCAGCCAGGCGGTAGTCCTGTTGTACTGGATATTCACCCGTAGGTCGCCTGCCACATCGGTATCGATAAATGGATTCTCCACATACTGGAATCCGTGGCTGGGTACGGCAGAATTGCTCAGATTGGCCAATACGCCGGCATAGAGATAGTTGACGATGGAGTCGCCGGCCCAAGAGCGGTAGTTGCAATTGGCATCTACCGTACCGGCCACATACTGCGCACCACCGGCACTGTACAACCGTGCCGTCGACATGCAGTTGAGCACGCGGCCACGCTCCGTCAGGTCGGCTGCCAGCGCTCCTATGCCCAGCGCATTGGACCCTTGCGACTCGGCATCGCCCGACGTCCAGCACTGTATGAGGCTATAGCCCGAAAGCACCTTTCCAGCCAGGATGCCAGCCCTGAAGGCACGCACATAGGCATTGGTGACACCCAGATTGCGGATAGTCACGCCCTTGCCTTGAGCGTCCTTGCCCAGCAGACCGAAAAAGCCCTGATTGTCGAGCAGGTTGTCGATGTACATATTCTGCACCTCGTGGAAGTCGCCGTCGTAGTTGCCTTTGAAGGGATAGTCGACGGGCGCATCGAGCAGTTCATACTTATGACTGCCACCGATGGGCTGCCACTCTGTGGGCATCTCTTCGCCCCACTGCTCCATAGGTGCGTTCAGGGCAATGTCGGCCGTCTGCTTGATATAGCATTTGTAGAAGTCGAAACCGCGGTCAACCAAATAACCTATGTTCTGCAACTGCTCCTTATTATTAATAAGGTAGGGATTGGCCTTCGAGCCGTCGCCGCCGGCAAAGAAGTCGGAGGCATCTTTTGTATAAACGCCCGTGGCGCGGGGCAGCTGTCCGGCACGATACTCCCACTGGCTGGTGCCCATGAAGCGGGCCAGCTTGTTCAGTTCGTCGACAAACGCCTGGCTCTGCATATAGTCCACGCTATACTCCTGACCAAGATAGCAGTTATAGTTGCCGCTGAACGATGGTATGCCGTCCTTGTTCCAGTAGCAGCCTATCTCGCGCGAATAGCTGGTGTACGGGTCACTGAAGCCTGCCTGCCCGTGGTTGTACTCAAAGAGGAAGGCAGCACAGTTGTTGCGATAGCAGCCTTCGTCCTGGTTGTCGTCCTTGCGCAGTTCGCACACGCTGGTGGTGAAGCAGTTGATGCAGTCGCCCGGATAGGCTCTATCGCCATCATGATGGGCATACTCGCCGTTGTAGCGCACGAACTGGGCCATGCCCACGGAGCCTGCCAGCGTGTTGTAATCCGTGATATCCTTCAGCAGGCCGGTAGAATAGCACGACTCGATGCGTCCGTAGTTGTAAAGGCCGAAACCGCCCAACTGGCCGTTGCTTTCGGAACTGAGGTTGCCCGTGGCACTGCACTCGCGGATGATGGCGTCTATCCAGTTGTAGACTACAAAGCCGCCGGCATAATGTGGACTATAGACTTTGTTGCCATACTCGTTGACGGCTCCGTTAGTACCATAAAGTGCCTGAATGTCGACCGATGCCGTGCAGCGCTCAACGAGTCCGTAGTTGTAGTTGACCAAGCCGCCGCCATTGCCAGCCGTACAACGGGCAGAACCGGTTGCCGAGCAGTCGCGCACGATGCCCGTCGTCTGGTTCTCATAGACGATGCCGCCCATGCCGGCGCCCTCGGTCTGGATGTCTGCGGTGCAGTTCTCTATCAAGCCCTCGTTCTTCGACACGATGCCGCCCAGGCTCACCTGCGTACCGTGCATCTTGCCCTGCACGTGGCAGTTGCTTACCGTGCTGCCTTCATTGAGGAACGCAGCAATGAGCGCTGCATGGCTCACACCGCTCACCATGGCATTCTGCAAGTTGAGGTTCTTGATGGTGCCGCCGTCGACATTGCAGAACAGGCCCTTGTTATAGCCAGAGAAGTCCATCTCGCTGAGTTCTGTGTCTAAATCGAGAGGATCGAAGCCTACGCCGAAGTCAGCCCCCTTGCCATAATAGAGGTTGTGGATGGTGTGACCTGCACCATCAAACGTACCGCGGAAGTAGGCATACTTGGTCTCTTCGCCCCACTTCCACACCTGATGGCCTATGGGTTCCCAGTCAAGCGGGTCCGTGCCTTCTGCCAACTCTGTGAGGTAGATGTCGTTGGCCAACTGGATGAACTTACCTTTAAAGTCCTCGCCATCGTCGTTCACGCGGGCAGCCAGACCGGCCAACTGCTCGGGCGTACTGATAAGATAGGGGCTCGCCTCCGTGCCCTGACCCGGCAGGTTCTTGTCGGCCGTGCCGTCCCAGTAGGTCTGCGCCGTTGCCGTAAGTGCACAGCAAAGACAAACCACCATTGTCATGATAATCTTCTTCATAAGCAATAGATTTTTATATAATACAAGTAGGATTCATAGATGTGCAAATATACGAAGGTTTCTAATTTTTAACAACAAAAAGGAAGGCAGGAAAGTTTCATTGCGTAAATTCCAAATGTCAATGCGTAAATATTTACGCTTTGACACAATGGAAGATGACGGCGAATCACAAAAAAGTATTACCTTTGCAGTATGGACTATATCAATTTATCGGCATTCCTGATAGGAATATCTACAGCATTCTTTGGCATCTTTGCCCTGCATATCCTGGTGTGGCGCAAGGAGCGTACAAGATTCCAAACCGTCTTGGGGTGGATTATGGTGATATGGGCGATATGGAACCTGAAGGACATCGTCATCACCTTCCCAGGAATGTACACTCGGGAAGTGCTCAACTGGATAATGCTCATCGACGGATGGTCGGCACTGACCTACACCGTCTTCATCTTCGAAGTGGTGCAGCCGGGATGGGTGTCTTGGAGAAAACTCGGTTTGCTGGCGATACCCTTTACCGTTTTCACCTTATTATATGTCATAGTGCCTGAACAGTGGGTCGTTCTTTCCTATGCCGCCTTCCTATGGTTCTATGCATGGACAATCGTGGGCATTGGATTTGTGAAGACAAGACGCTACCTGAGCTATGTGCGGAAGAACTTCTCGAACATCGACAATATTGATGTGTCGTGGCTGAAGTCAGTCTTTCTCTTCGCCATCATCAGCCAGTTGTCATGGCTGTTTGTATCGCTCTATGCCACTGTGCCGGGCGATATCGTCTACTATGTGTCTACCATCCTGCTCTGGCTGATGGTATTGCACTACAGTTGGAACTTCCAGCCCATCAAGGTGGAGAAGGATACAGAGTCAGCTGCCGATATGCTGGTGCATAAGAATGCATCGTCCATTCAGGAAGGAGAACTGGAACGTGTGGTTGAAGAGAAAAAACTCTATTTGAAAAAGGACCTCACTTTGGCCGACATTGCCTTGGAACTGAGCACCAACCGAACGTATGTCAGCAGCTATCTCAGTCAGGTGCGAGGCCAGACCTTCTATGACTATATCAATCAGATGAGGATAGAGAAAGTAAGTGTACCGCTGCTCAAAGAGCATCCGGAGTACACCTTAGACTATGTGGCCGCAGAGAGTGGCTTTGCGTCTATCTCTACCTTCCGACGGGCCTTTCTGAAGCTCACGGGAAAGACGCCCCGACAGTTTGTTGCGGATGCCAGGCCTGAGACTTGAGCACTGAGCCCTAATTCGCCCAAAGGCACGAAAAAAAGCCTGACTCCGCTGCGTGGGAGTCAGGCTTTTCGCTTGTTATGATTCAGGGACTCGGTTTAGAAGTCCATGTGGTCGAGTTTGTCGCTGAAGTCCTTGGGCTCGTGGTTCTCCGTGGGCTCATGATACTCCTCGTTGCGCTCGGGGCGGGGACGACGCTCGCCACGGTCGCGACGCTCACCGCGCTCACCACGCTCGGGGCGGGGACGACGCTCGCCGCGCTCAGGGCGCTCACGACGTGCGGGACGCTCTACGTAGCCCTCGGGCTTCTCGATGAGCACGCGGTGCGAGAGCTTGTACTTGCCCGTCTTCGGGTCGATTTCGAGCAGCTTCACCTTGATGTGGTCGCCTTCCTTGATGCCGGCTTCCTCAACGGTCTCCAGGCGCTTCCAGTCAATCTCCGAGATGTGGAGCAGACCGTCCTTGCCCGGCATAATCTCAACGAAGCAGCCGTAAGGCATGATTGAGCGAACGACACCGTCGTAGATTTCGCCCACCTCGGGGATAGCCACGATGGCACGAATCTTGGCAATGGCAGCGTCGATGCTCTCCTTGTTGGGACCGCTCACCTGCACCTTGCCCACGCCATCCTCTTCGTCGATGGTGATGGTGGCGCCAGTGTCTTCCTGCATCTGCTGGATAATCTTTCCGCCCGGGCCAATGACGGCACCAATGAACTCCTTCGGAATCTCGAAGGCTTCGATGCGGGGTACGTGGGGCTTCAGTTCGGGACGCGGCTCGGCGATGGTGTCGGTCAGGCATTTGAGAATGTGCTCACGACCTGCCTTGGCCTGCATGAGGGCCTTCTCGAGGATTTCGAACGACAGACCGTCGCACTTGATATCCATCTGTGTGGCCGTCAGACCGTCGCGTGTACCGGTGGTCTTGAAGTCCAT
>CAMOTK010000105.1 GCA_946625715.1 uncultured Prevotella sp.
GCGGGCGTCGTGGTGCATTACGTAGTCTTTCAGTGCGGCAGCAAACGCCTGGAAGTCGATGCCGTGGTGATGGTAGAAACGCTCGTCTTCGGTGTCGACCAGTGCTTGGCAAAACACGGGTGCCACTTCTTCATAGCTGACGGGCGTGCGGTTCTCACTGAAGAACTTGCCAATCAGCTTGCCGTCGGCACTATAAATCTCGGAAGCCTGCGCCGGACGCGTGTTCTTCACGTCGCTCATGCTGGGCGACTTGCCGAAGAGCCAAAGGAAATTGATGTCGACAGCCACGAGGTAGAGCAAGAACGACACTATCAGCGTGCACAGGACGGTTGCCGTCTTGATGTACCAGGGCCGCTTATAGAGCGCTTTGTACCATTGCCAGAATCGATTCAGCCATTGGCGGGCAGTATTCAGGATATCTTTAATTTTGTCCATATTCTATATAATTAATGATTTCTTTTTCGTCGTTTGGTGAGAACCATCTCATGGTCTCGTCTTTCTTGAACCACGTGAGCTGCTTGCGGGCATAGCGGCGGGTGTTTCCCTTGATGCGCTCCACGGCTTCGTCGAGCGTCCATGTGCCGTCGAGATAGTTGAAGAGCTCTTTGTAGCCTACGGTGTTCAGGGCGTTGAGGGCTCTGTTGCAGGCGTTGCGCTCCACTTCGTCGAGCAGTCCCTGCTGCATCATGGCGTCTACGCGCTGGTTAATGCGTTCGTAGAGCAGTTCGCGCGGCAGGTTAAGGCCAATCTTCACGATGCGGAAGGGGCGCTCCTTCTTCCGATTGGTGCGAAACGAGGTGTATGTCTGGCCCGTCATGTGGCAGATTTCCAGTGCGTGAACCACGCGTCGCGGATTCTTCTTGTCCACAATAGCGTAGTGCTCGGGGTCCAGTTGGCGCAGCTCTTCGCATAGTCGCTCGAGTCCTTCGTCGTTCAGTCGCTGCTTCATCAGCGTGCGCGTCTTGTCGTCGATGGTGGGAATGTCGTCGATACCGTTGCACACGGCGTCGATATACATCATGCTGCCACCGCTCATCAGGGCATAGTCGGACGTTTGAAACAGCTCGTCGAGCAACTTTAGTACCTGTTCTTCAAACATCGACGCACTGTAATACTCGTCGAGTGCCAGCGTGCCGACGAAGTAATGCCGCACTTCCTGAAGCTGAGCTTCAGTGGGTGCGGCTGTACCTATCTTCAAGTCCCTGTACATCTGCCTTGAATCGGCATTGATGATAGGGATTCCGAAATGTCTGGCTATGTGCAGACAGCATGCTGTCTTGCCTACAGCCGTAGGCCCTGTGATGACGATGAGCGTCTTCTTCATCTATCTGATGATGCCTCGCTTCGACTGTTCGATGAACGCGCAGATGTATTCCACCTCTTTCGAGTCAGGATATTTGGCGCGTGCCTCTGCCACACCGTCCTTCATCAGTCCTTGCGCATAGATGATGCGGTAGGCGTCGTGTATCATCTCAATGGTTTCATTGGAGAAACCGCGGCGGCGCAGTCCCACCAGATTGATTCCGGCGAAGCGGATAGGCTCTTTGCCGGCAATGATGTAGGGCGGAATGTCCTGCGAGAAGCGGCTGCCGCCCTGAATCATGACGTAGCTGCCCACGCGACAGAACTGATGGCAGAGCACTTCGGCCGAGATGATGGCATTATCGTCGACGATAGCCTCGCCGGCAAACTTTGTGGAGTTGCCAATGATGCATCCGTTGCCGATGACGCAGTCGTGGGCCACATGCATATTCTCCATGAGCAGGTTGCCAGAGCCCACGATGGTCTTACCTTTCGACGCTGTGCCGCGGCTGATGGTGACATTCTCGCGGATAGAGTTGTTGTCGCCAATCTCTGCGGTGGTCACTTCGCCTCGGAATTTCAGGTCCTGCGGCTTCGTGGCAATCGATGCGCCAGGGAAGAACTCGTTGCCCGAGCCTATGCGGGCGCCATCATGCACGGTCACGCTGTTGAGGAAGTGGTTGTTGTTGCCAATGACCACGTCCTTGTTGATGACGCAGAAGGGACCGATGATGTTGCCGTCGCCCAGCTGTGCGCCGGGATCGACGTATGCTAAAGGACTGATTTGATTCATGTCTTACTTGTTCTTTACGATTTGTGCACTGAAAGTGGCTTCCGAAACAATCTTGTCGCCCACGAAAGCATAGCCCTTCATCGACGAGATGCCGTGGCGCAGCGGTGCCAGCAGCTCTACTTTGAAGAGCAGCGTGTCGCCCGGCACAACCTTCTGACGGAACTTCACGCCATCGATGCGCATGAAATAGGTCGACCAGCGCTCCGGTTCCTCGACGGTGTTGAGCACCAGCAGACCGCCACACTGTGCCATAGCCTCAATCTGCAGCACGCCCGGCATGACGGGCTCCTGCGGGAAGTGGCCGGTGAAGAAGGGTTCGTTGCTCGTAACGTTCTTGACGCCGACGATACTTGTGGCTCCCAGCTCGATGACCTTGTCGACCAGCTGCATGGGATAGCGGTGGGGCAGCAGCTCGCGAATGCGATTGACGTCCATCAGCGGTGTCTCGTTGGGGTCGTAGGCCGGAGCCTGCACCTCGTGCTTGCGTATTTCCTTGCGCATCTCGCGTGCGAACTTATTATTAATAGTATGTCCGGGGCGCGTAGCAATAATGCGGCCCTTGATGGGCTTGCCAATGAGCGCCATGTCGCCGATGATGTCGAGCAGCTTGTGGCGTGTGCACTCGTTCTCCCACACCAGCGGCTTGTGCTGAATGTAGCCCAGCTCGTTGGCGTTGCGGTGCTCGGCATGGAGCATGTCGGCCAGTTTGTCGAGCTGTTCCTGCGAAATCTGGCGCTCGTACATGACGATAGCGTTGTCGAGGTCGCCGCCCTTGATGAGATTAGCCTTGAGCAGCGGTTCCAAGTCGCGCACGAAGACAAACGTGCGGGCAGGTGCTATCTCTGTGGCAAAGTCTTCCACCTTGTCGAGCGTAGCAAACTGGCTGTTGATGAACTTAGAATTGAACGAGCACATGGTGGTAAGCGAGAAATCATCGTCGGGCAGGATGGTGATGCACGAGCCAGAGTCCTCGTCTTTCACTTCTATTTTCTTGCGAATGACATACCAGTCTTTCGGAGCGCTCTGCTCTTCGGTGCCAACCTCCATGATTTTCTCCACATACTTGGCGGCGCTGCCGTCGAGAATGGGGACCTCGGGGCCGGTGACCTGAATGAGACAGTTGTCGACACCCAGTGCATAGAGAGCAGCCAGACCGTGCTCTACGGTTGAAACGCGCACGTCGCCCTTGCCCAGAACGGTGCCGCGCTGGGTGTCGACCACGTTTTCGGCAATAGCGTCGATGGCGGGTTCGCCTTCGAGGTCGATGCGCTGGATTTTGTAGCCCGTGTTTTCCGGTGCGGGATTGAACGTTACGGTGAGACTAAGTCCTGTATGCAGACCTTTTCCATGAAGCGAAAAGCTGCCTTTAAGGGTCATCTGTTTCATATCTTATTGTTGTTTTTTAAGTTCTTCTACTTGTTTCTGCAGTTCGCTGAGCTGCTTGTACATATCGGGCAAGCGGCGCAGCATGGCCATGCCCTTGAAATAGACCTTCGGATCCATTGCGGGCGAACCGATGAGTGTCTCGCCGTTGCCCTTGGTATTGCCGATGACGCCACACTGTGCGCCGACAAACGTCTTATCGGCCACGTGGATATGACCGGCAAAGCCAGCCTGTCCGCCCACCATGCACCAGCTGCCAATCTTCGTAGAGCCAGCCAGTCCGGCTTGAGCCGACATGACGGTGTTCTCGCCGACCTCGCAGTTGTGGGCTATCTGCACCAGATTGTCGAGCTTGACGCCTTTATGGATGACGGTTTGTCCCATTGTAGAGCGGTCGACGCAGGTGTTTGCGCCAATCTCCACATCGTCTTCAATAACCACGATGCCTATCTGTGGAATCTTGTCGTAGCCTTCTTGGTTGGGTGCGAAACCAAATCCGTCGGCTCCGATGACGCTTCCGGCATGGATGGTGACGTTGTTGCCCAGCTGACAGCCCTGATAGATCGTGACGTTGGGGTAGAGCAGGACGTTCTGTCCAATCTTTACGCCCTCGCCAATGACGGTGTGAGGATAGATTTGTGTGCCGTCGCCGATGACAGCGCCGTCGGCTACCACGGCAAAGGGGCCGATGTAGACGTTCTGGCCGATGGTGGCCTTTGGCGAAATGCTTGCCAGAGGGTCGATGCCCGTCTTTTTGGGCTTCATCGACTCGTAGATTTGCAGCAGCTTGGCTACGGCATCGTAGGCGTTAGGCACGCGAATGAGCGTTGCGCTGACGGCCTTTTCGAGCTGCAGGTCGTCGTTGACAAGAACAATAGTTGATTTAGTGTCGTACAGATAGTGTGCATATTTAGGGTTAGAGAGAAACGAGATAGCTCCTTCTTTCCCTTCTTCGATTTTTGCAAAGGTGTGGACGGTAGCCTGTGCGTTGCCTTCCACTTTGCCGCCAATAAGGTCGGCGATTTGTTTGGCTTGAAATTCCATTCGGTAGTGTTTATTGCAATAATGGTGCAAATATACGAAAAAATATTAAAATCGTTGATAACAAAGGTAATATTTTCTGATTTTTTTAGAAAGAAGCTGCACGTTGAGCAGTTCCGAGGCCTCTGCGATGTCTTTTACGGTGCCGTCTTTGTAGAGAATGCCGATGCTGTCGTCCTCGGTGTTGTACATGTCTTTCTGTATGGTGTCGACGCTCATCATGTAGTGCGCGTCGGCCTTGTCGATACCCATCTGTTGGGCAATCAGCTCTTGCAGCTGGTCGATGCGCTCGGGACTGACGGGCTCGTCGTGAACCTCTACTTTGAAGATGCGGCGGTCGAGCATGTCGGTGGCCAGCGTCGAGAGAATCTTGTCGTCGTGGTGCTTCCATGCCTTCATGGCGCTCCAGATGTCGGAGTCGTCGAGCTCTTCGTACATGCGCAGTGCCTCGTCGTGGTTGTTAAACCACTGTGCGTCGACATCGTTCTTTAGAAAATACATGAGCGAAGGCGATGCAAACACGCTGATGCCCAGGCGAGTAAGGTCCTTTGCACGGGTGAGCATGTTGACGAGAATCTTCTCGTTGGCCACGGCCGTTTTGTGCAGGTAGACCTGCCAGTACATGAGTCGGCGCGTGGTGAGATAGTTCTCTATAGAGTAGATGCCCTTGTGGTCGACCACCAGTCGGTCGTCTACCACGTTGAGCATCTTGATGATGCGTGCCGACCCGATGTTTCCCTCGGTGACGCCGGTGAAGAACGAGTCGCGCCGCAGGTAGTCGAGGCGGTCCATGTCGAGCTGACTGGATATGAGCTGGTGGAAAATCTTGTTGGGATACTCGTCTTTGAAGATGCTGATGGCCAGATTGAGCTTGTCGCCGAAGTCGCTGTTGATTTGCTCCATCATGAGTAGCGAGATGTCTTCGTGCGAGATGCCCTTGATGATGGTGTTCTCCAGCACATGCGAGAAGGGCCCGTGGCCAATGTCGTGCATAAGGATGGCAGCCTCAACGGCTTCGGCTTCGCTGTCGAAGATGAAGATGCCCTTCTGCTGCAGCGAGAGGATGGCCTCGCTCATCAGGTGGAAGGCACCGAGCGAGTGCTGGAAGCGCGTGTGGCGCGCACCGGGATAGACCACGGAAGCCAGTCCGAGCTGGTTGATGCGATTGAGTCGCTGCATGAGCGGATGCTGCACCACGTCGTAGAGCAGTCCGCGCGGTATTTTGATGAAGCCGAAGACGGGGTCGTTGATGATTTTTGCGTCGTTCATGCCCATGGGTTTAAATGCCTGCCTTAGCCAGTTCGTCGGCCATTTGCAGCTGCAGTTCGTGCGCCTTCTGGGCGGCCACTTCGGCAAAGTCGGTGCCCTGCGAGGCGTAGATGATGCCGCGGCTGGAGTTGACCAGCAGTCCGCAGTCCTTCGTCATGCCGTAGCGGCACACCTCTTGCAGCGAACCGCCCTGTGCGCCCACGCCTGGCACGAGCAGGAAGTGGTTGGGCACCAGTCGGCGAATGTCTTCGAACATGCGTCCCTGTGTGGCGCCAACGACATACATCATCTGCTGGTCGTCGGCCCACTCCTGGCTCTTCTTGAGCACCTTCTCGAAGAGTCGCTCGCCGCCGGCGTCTTCGGTCAGTTGGAAGTCGTGCGACCCTTTGTTGCTGGTCAGTGCGAGCAGCACCACCCACTTGCCGTCGTAGCCGAGGAAGGGCGTCACCGAGTCTTCGCCCATATAGGGTGCCACGGTCAGTGCGTCGACATCGTACTCCTCAAAGAATGTGCGCGCATACATCTGGCTGGTGTTGCCAATGTCGCCGCGCTTGGCGTCGGCAATGATGAAGTGGTGCGGATAGTTCTGCTTCAGGTACTTGATAGTCTTCTCGAAAGCCACGATGCCTTTCACGCCGAAGGCCTCGTAGAAGGCCAGGTTGGGCTTATAGCTGACGCAGTAGGGAGCTGTAGCATCGATGATGGCGCGGTTGAAAGCGAAGATGGGGTCTTCGTCGTTGAGCAGGTGTTGGGGCACTTTCTTCAGGTCGGTGTCGAGTCCTACGCAAAGGAACGACTGCTTCTGCCTGATTTGTTCGATGAGTTCTTGGCGTGTCATAATTCTCAATTCTCAATTTTCAATTCTCAATTCTCAATTCTCAAAGTTCCGCTTCCTTCATACGCTCGGCGTTTTCGGCCACGATGAGCGCGTCAATCATGGGCTGGATGTCGCCACCGAGGAAGCCCTGCAGGTCGTGGGTGGTGAATCCGATGCGGTGGTCGGTCACGCGGCCCTGCGGGAAGTTGTAGGTACGGATTTTGGCCGAGCGGTCGCCTGTGGATACGAGCGTCTTTCGGCGCGAGGCAATGTCGTCGACGTACTTCTGGTGCTCCTTGTCGTAGATGAACGTGTAGAGTCGCGACAGTGCGCGCTCCTTGTTCTTGGGCTGGTCGCGGGTCTCGGTACATTCGATGAGAATCTCTTCGGTCTCGCCCGTGTTGGGGTTCTTCCACATATAGCGCAGGCGCACGCCCGATTCC
>CAMOTK010000106.1 GCA_946625715.1 uncultured Prevotella sp.
AATGACCAAGAAACAACCAAAAGCCGTCTATTTCGTTGGCGCCGGCGGCATCGGCATGAGCGCCATCGCCCGCTACTTCCTCCACCGCGGCGTGGTGGTAGCCGGCTACGACAAGACGCCCTCTGAGCTGACACGCCAGCTGGAGCGCGAAGGCATGCTCATACACTACGAAGAGGATGTGGAACAGATTCCTGCTGCCTGCCGACAGAAGGAGAGTTGCCTCGTCATCTACACGCCCGCCATTCCCGCCGAACACAAAGAACTGGTGTTCTTCCGCGAACAGGGCTTTGATATACAGAAGCGTGCACAGGTGCTCGGCACGCTGACCCGCACGCATAAGGGTCTCTGCTTCGCCGGCACACACGGCAAGACCACCACATCGACCATGTGCGCCCACATCATGCACCAGAGCCATCTTGACTGCAACGCCTTCCTCGGCGGCATCTCCAAGAACTACGGCACGAACTATATTCTGTCCGACTCCGACTTCGTGGTCATCGAGGCCGACGAGTTCGACCGCTCCTTCCACTGGCTCTCGCCTTGGATGACGGTCATCACCTCGACCGACCCCGACCACCTGGACATCTACGGCACGAAAGAGGCTTACCTGGAAAGTTTCCGCCACTACACGGAACTCATACAGCCGGGCGGCGCCCTCATCATCCACCGCGACCTGGAGGTGAAACCCAATCTGCAGGAAGGCGTGCGCCGCTACGACTACGCACTCAACGAAGGCGACTTCCACGCTGAGAACATCCGCATAGACAATGGCGACATCACGTTCGACTTCGTCTCGCCCATCGCGTGCGTCAAGGACATTCAGTTGGGCCAGCCCATCCCCATCAACATTGAGAACGGCATTGCCGCCATGGCCATGGCACAGCTCAATGGCTGCACAGCCGACGAGCTGCGCGAGGGCATGCGCACCTACGGCGGTGTGGACCGTCGGTTCGACTTCAAAATCAAGACCGACCGACTGGTGTTCCTCTCCGACTATGCCCACCACCCGAAAGAAATCTACCAGAGTGCCAAGAGCATTCGCGAGCTGTACAAGAACCGCCACATCACGGCCATCTTCCAGCCGCACCTCTACACCCGTACACGCGACTTCTACCGCGACTTTGCCGATGCGCTGAGCCAGCTCGACGAGGTGATTCTCACCGAAATCTATCCGGCACGCGAACAGCCCATCGAGGGCGTCACGTCGCAGCTCATCTACGACAACCTGAAGCCCGGCGTGAAGAAGCAGCTCATCCGCAAGGCCGACGTGCTCGACCTCGTCAAGAGCCGCACCTTCGACGTGCTCGTGGTGCTGGGAGCCGGCGACCTGGACAACCAGGTGCCCGAGATGGCCAAGGTGCTATCGGCCAAACTCCCATAACTCCCATAACTCCCATAACTCCCATCCCCCCCCATAACCCCGCACACAAAGAAATGCTCTGGAAAAAGACCCTCATCATACTGTTCGACATCGCACTGGCCATCTACCTGGTGCTGGCAATCACCGCGTTCAACAAGCCCGATGAGCGCCATGCCGTGTGCACCGATGTGGTCATCGAGAGCCATAGCGACACGTCGGGCGGATTCCTCTCCCAGAGCGACATCGTCAAGCTGCTCGAGCGCAACCGTATCAGCATGAAGGGCCAGCCCATGAAGCTCATCAACACGCGCCTCATCGAGGAGACGCTCGAGAAGAGCATCTTCGTGGAGAAAGCCGAATGTTACAAGTCGCAAGACGGACACCTCTGCATCAACGTGGCCCAGCGCACGCCCGTGCTCCACGTCATGGCCGAGAGCGGCGACCGCTACTATCTCGACATCCACGGCGAGGTGATTCCCGACAACAGCACGGCCATCGACCTCATCGTGGCCACGGGCCTCATCAGTCGCAAGTATGCCAAGCGCGTGCTCACGCCACTGGCCAACCAGCTGCTGTCCGACCGCTTCTGGCAGAGCCAGATAGAGCAAATCAACGTGCTCTTCGACGGTTCCATCGAGATTGTGCCGCGAGTGGGCGAGCACGTGGCCTACCTGGGACAGCCCGTCAACATCGAGAAGAAGCTCGAACGCCTGCGCAAGTTCTACCGCTACGGTCTGAGCCAGGCCGGCTGGAACAAGTACAGCTACGTGAGCGTAGAGTTCGACAACCAGATTATCTGTAAGAAAAGGAAAAAGAAATAACAAAAAAACAATCATATATGGCAAAGGATTTCATCGTAGCAATCGAACTGGGTTCATCGAAGGTGACCGGTATCGCCGGACAGAAAAACCTTGACGGCAGCATCAGTGTGCTCGCTGTCGTTCAGGAGTCCTCGTCCTCATTCATACGCAAAGGCGTGGTCTACAACATCGACAAGACTGCACAATGCTTGACCAACGTGCTCAACAAACTGGAGAGCCAACTGAAGACCGAAATCACGCAGGTCTATGTAGGCGTGGGCGGTCAGTCTATCCGCAGCGTGCGCAACGTTATCACCAAAGACCTGCCTGCCGGTACGGTGGTCACTCAAGACATGGTGCTCGAGATAATGGATGCCAACCGCAACATGCAATATCCCGACCAGGAGATTCTCGATGCCGCCATACAGGAATACCGCGTCGACGCACAGCTGCAAATAGACCCCGTGGGCATTCCCGCCACGCGCATAGAGGGCAACTTCCTCAACATTCTGCAGCGTCGCGCCTTCTTCAACAACCTGAACATGTGCTTCGAGGCGGCCAACATACGCATCGCCGACATGTACCTGGCCCCCTTGGCTCTGGCCGACAGCGTGCTCACCGAGGTAGAGAAGCGCTCGGGCTGCGCACTGGTAGACTTGGGTGCCGACACCACCACCGTGAGCGTCTACTCCAAGAACATCCTTCGCCATCTGGCCGTCATTCCCCTCGGTGCAAACAACATCACCAAGGACATTGCCACCCTGCAAATGGAAGAGAGCGATGCCGAGGCCATGAAGCTGAAGTATGCATCGGCCTTCACCGACAACAACGATATTGACAACAACCTGAAGTACTCCATCGACCTGAACCGCCAGGTGGAGAGCCACAAGTTCGTGGAGATTGTGGAAGGCCGACTGGAGGAAATCATCGAGAACGTGTGGTACCAGATTCCGACCGAATACTACGACAAACTGCTGGGCGGCATCATCCTCACCGGCGGCGGCTCGAACATGAAGAACATTGAGCGGGCCTTCCAGAACCACACGCACATCGAGAAGATTCGCATTGCCAAGTTCGTCACGCAGACCATCAACTCCAACCACGAGAGCATCAAGGCCCACGACGGCAGGATGAACACCGTGCTGGGCCTGCTGGCCAAGGGCGACATCAACTGCGCCGGCGAAGAGATTGACCCCAACGGCAACCTCTTTGGCAACGAGCGCCAGGTGCAGCCTACCGACCGCCGTCCGCGCCAGGCCACCGAGACCGACCCGGGCGTCATTCGCACTGAGCGCGAGAAGCAGCAGGCCGAGGAAGAGGCACGCAAGAAGCGCGAGGAAGAAGAGCGCATAGCCGCCGAAGAAGCCCGCAAGAAGCAGGAAGAGGAAGAGCAGCGCCGCCGCGAGAACAGCTTCTGGAACAAGTTCAAGAAGGGCGCCATGAACTTCGCCAAGAAAATGACGGAAGAAGAAGAATAGAAGCCTTCGGAATGAGAAATGAGAGATGAGAAATGAGAAATGAAAATGAGTAATGAAAAAAATTAGGAGATTATGGCAGACACATTAGATATCCTCGACTTCGGCGAGCCGGAGAAGGAACACAGCATCATCAAAGTGATAGGCGTAGGTGGCGGCGGCGGCAATGCCGTGAACCACATGTATCGCGAGGGCATTCACGACGTGACCTTCGTACTCTGCAACACCGACAACCAGGCACTCAACGACTCGCCCGTGCCCGTGCATCTGCAACTGGGCAAGGAAGGTCTCGGCGCAGGCAACAAGCCCGAACGCGCCCGCCAGGCAGCCGAAGAGAGCCTGGACGACATTAAGAACATGCTCAACGACGGCACGCGCATGGCCTTCATCACGGCCGGCATGGGCGGCGGCACCGGCACCGGCGCTGCACCCGTCATTGCCAAGGTGTCGAAGGAGATGGGCATTCTCACCGTGGGCATCGTCACCATACCCTTCCGCTTCGAGGGCGACCGCAAGATTGACCAGGCGCTCGACGGCGTGGAAGAGATGTCGAAGCACGTCGACGCCCTGCTCGTCATCAACAACGAGCGTCTGCGCGAAATCTATCCCGAACTGACCGTGCTCGACGCCTTCGGCAAGGCCGACGACACGCTCTCGATAGCCGCCAAGTCGATTGCGGAGATCATCACCGTGCACGGCCTCATCAACCTCGACTTCAACGACGTGAAGACGGTGCTCAAGGACGGCGGCGTGGCCATCATGTCGACTGGCTACGGCGAAGGCGAAGGCCGCGTGAAGAAGGCCATCGACGACGCCCTGCACTCGCCGCTGCTCAACGACAACGACGTGTTCAACTCGAAGAAGATTCTGCTCAGCATCTCCTTCGCCGGCTCAAAGGACGGCAAGGACTCGCTCATGATGGAAGAGATGAACGACGTGAACGACTTCATGGCTAAGTTCGGCGACTTTGAAATCAAGTGGGGACTGGCCACCGACCCCGACCTGGGCAAGAAGGTGAAGGTCACCATCCTCGCCACAGGCTTCGGCATCAGCAACGTCGACGGCATGAACGGTCGACTCATGAAGCACTCGCAGGAAGAGGCCAACCGCATTGCCGAGGAGCAGGAGAAAGCTGCCGCACGCGAAGACCGCCGACAGCAGTACTACGGCAACGAGGGACAGAACAAGCGCTACAAGCGCCGTCCGCACATCTACCTCTTCCGCCCCGAGGACCTCGACAACGACGACGTCATCTCGGCCGTGGAGCAGACGCCCACCTACAAGCGCACTCGCGAGATTCTGGAGAGCATTCGCTCGCAGGCCAACGGCGACATTCCGTCCGACGGCTCTGATGCTGCCAGCGTTAGTGAAACGCCGCAGCAAGGCACCATCGTCTTCGCATAGCGTCGCCCTCCCCAAGAAACGAACACAATTACTTTTTTAGACACTTACACACACATATCATTTAATTATTACACACATTATTAATTATTATCTTCATACACTATTATTGACGAGGCTTAGCAGTGATGCTGGGCCTCGCTTCTTTTTGTATAGAGACAAAAAAAGTGGCGGAGCCGCCCTGTGCGGTTCGCCATCACTCCTTTATAGTCAGCAACGAGGAAAGGTCATATAGAGTGCTCAATAAAACTATTCTCTTATATCAATATTCCAAGGTTCATCCTTGTGAATATCCCTATCAAACTGTTCAAAGGCTTGACAAAAAGCATCATACACATCACTATCCTTACGCAAGAAAGCCCCTAAGTGATTTGTCACGCCATTCAGCGTCAACGATGTCGTGAGCAGCCTATACTTCGAATCGTCTGCATACTCCCCAAACCACCCCTCAAACAATCTGGCCCTAAAGTCTTGACGATTATCTTCAGACATACAGACATAGTCAATAATGATGTTCTGATTCTTCATCGATTCCTCAAGCACGGCCAGCACGGTTTGTCTGATTTTATCATCGCGTCGAACCCTCACCAAACGTTCACGCTTTATTTTGTCATACTCATCCATAGAGTGTGGCAGAACATTCAGCATATAAGTCTCATAAGCATCACCAAAGGTATGATCTTCTATGAGCGCAATATTATAAGTTAAACCTAACTCAACATCAAAATCGAATCCGCCCAGTTCAGAGATACGTAAACTATATGGAGCGATGGCGTTAATAGCCGACAGAGACAATTCCGTCATTCTTTGACTGCCATAAATCGAATACCTTTAGCATCCAGTTGCTCCTTACCAATCTTACCCGACAAGGCCTGCATCCAGACTCGCCTTACTTCCATAGCTTTTTCCAATGCCATGGTTGCATTTCCCTGATGATGTGCTACAGTATTCATTGTACATTATCTCTTTTCTGTTGCAAAAGTAAGCATAATAATTGTAACGTCCAAATATTATTGCAAAAAAGTGCATCGTACGACAAAAAAGTGGCGGAGCCGCCCTGTGCGGTCCGCCACCTCTTTCGTTATAGGCAGTAATGAGGGGAGGTCATTTCGTCACTGGGATTTTTACTTAATCACGCTTCACCCAATTTTCCAATTGAATTTGCTGGAAGCGACGAAAATCCTTAGTGTTGTCACTAACACATATCATATTGTTAGCTATTGAAGTACAGGCTATTATCAAGTCGAAATTATCATCACAAGGTGTTCCTGCCAACCTTAACCTAATCTTCTCATGAGCCGCTATATTTATAGCATCACCAATAGGGAGAATATTCATATCAGAAAGGAAATCCTCCAACTGTGCTGTCCTGTCCACTCCATCACGTTGCAGAGATAACTCAACGCCCATTTTTAATTCGAGAACTGTTATTTCTGATATATAACAATTACTCCACCCCACTCTATCTATATACATATCAATATCATATCTGCCACGCAAATAAAATGCACAGATATTGGTATCAAGAAGATAAGATTTGGGCCTCATATCTCCACTATGTCTTGCTTAAAACTCCTCATAGCTTTCAGGTCGGCAACGAACTCTTCGTCAGTCATACCGTCATCGCCCCATACGCCATAATGTTTTTTAGCAGACACTTTATGTGTCCTACCATCTCTAAGAGACTGTGACAGCATGTTAATAAGTTCCACCTTAGCATCTGGACTCAGGTGTTTGACTATATTCCAATAAGTATTAGAACCGTGTCTGTTGGTTATCGATGTAATCATACGATAGTGCTATAAGTTATTATTCATGCCGCAAATTTACAAACTTTCCCTGTAATCGCCAAACTTTCAGGCACAAAAAAGTGGCGGAGCCGCCCTGTGCGGTCCGCCACCTCTTTCTTGATGTTCATGAGTGGAATGAAGGGAATGCCAT
>CAMOTK010000107.1 GCA_946625715.1 uncultured Prevotella sp.
CCGCCGCAGCTGCTTCCGACGATGCTCCGGCAGCCAACAAGGCAGCCGTGAACAAGAACAACGCCGTGAAGGCTCCGCTGCCCGGCGTCATCACCGACATCAAGGTGGCCGTGGGCGACGAGGTTCAGGTAGGCGACACTGTCGTTGTGCTCGAAGCCATGAAGATGGCCAATGCCCTGCAAGCCGAGAAGGCTGGTAAGGTGACGGCCATCTGCGTGAAGATTGGCGAGAGCGTCATGGAAGACGATGCCCTCGTTGTGATTGAGTAGTTGCCACGATAGCAATAAAAACATTTAACGGTTGTTCCAGCATGCTGGGACAACCGTTTTACTTTTGTCGCTTGAGCGAAATCACTCCACGTAGTCGACCTTGATGACGATGACGCGGATGGTCTGGTCGTCGGTGTCGTTCGCAATCTTGGCAATGTGCCAGTCGGACGGGAAGAAGATGAAGAACTCCTCGGGCGTGGAGTCGAAGAAGCGGGTGCGCGCGACGTCGTAGTTGTAGTGGATGACGTCGGGCTTCCACAGGTCTTTGGGCGTGCTGGTCAGATGGTCGAGCAGGGCGAAGCGCTCGGTGCCCTTCACCACGTACTGGAAGTCGATGTGGTGGTAGTGGCTCTCGCTGTTGCGCTTCTCGAGCGGCCCGTTTTTCGAGTCTTCCACGCTGGCCACGAGCGTGGTGCCGGCAATGGGATGTTTGCCTTTGGGAATAGTGAGCAGGTCGGTCTCACTAATCCAGCGGAAGAGCGCTTCCCACTGCGCCGTGTTCTTGTGGTACTGCTCGTAGAAGTCCACGGCGTTGACGGTGGCGTGCGGGTTAGCCTTGTTGAAGCCGTTGCGCCACAGACCTTGTTTCATCCATGTGCGTGCCGTCTTTACGAGTTTCTTGTCGCGACACTCGCGTGTGTAGTAGCCCTGTGCCTGCGTGCCTATTGTGGCCAAAGCGAGGATGAAGGAAAAAATTATCTTTTTCATAAATAGAAAAATGGTAAATGGTAAATCGTCAAATAGTAAATAATAAATAGTAAATAGTAAATCGTCAAATAGTAAATGAAAATCATCTATTCTTGTTCCTCACAAACCAGCTGTGTGTGAAGCCGTTGTACACCAGCAGGGCCGCGACGATGCAGCCCATGGCCGTGTAGAGCATGGCTTGGCAGTCGCCATCGAAACAGCTCCAGCCGATGCCGAGGCCCAGTGCGATGCCGCCTTCCCATCCGAGCATGAAGGTGCTCTGCGACGTGCCTCGCTGGCAGTGGTGGCTCAGCTTGATGAAGAACAGCAGAAAGCGCGACGCGACGATGCCCACGCCCAGTCCTAATAGCGGTGCCGACAGGGGCGACTCCGCGTGGAACAGCAGCACCAGCAGGGCTGCGCCTGCCAGCAGCAGGCCCGACACCGCCTCGCTCTTCAGTTCGGCATCGCGAAACACGTATTGCTGTGCCAACAGAGCCAGCACGAAGCCCAGCATCATGAGACCGTAGAAGTCTTCGGAGAGGCTGAGGGCGAACACGATGCCCAGACCGACGCTGACGAGCAGCAGATTGAGAAACAGCGGCCAGGCGCCCGTGAGGAAGAAACGGTCGAGGCTGAACAAGGGCACGTGGTCTTCGGGCACGCGGAAGGGGAAACCTACCAGCAGGATGAGCACGGCCGAGAGGGCGCAGCAGCCCATGGCCGCCCACTGCACGGTTTGGAAACCGGCAGCGTGGTAGACAAGCAGTCCCGCCAGCGGGCCCAATGCCAGTGCGAAGCGTCCGAACCACGTGGCCGAGTGGTTGGCCTCGGTGCGCCGGTTCGACTCGCAGGTGTCGATGATGAGCGTCGAGGCGAGCACCATCTGAGCCAGTCCGAAGGCCGCACCCATGAGTAGGCGCAGACCGTAGACGAAGCTGGTGGGCAGTCGGTCGTTGTCGTGCCCCATGAAGAAGATGCCGGCCGCCAGTGCGGCTATCGCCCATACGCACACCATGTTGCGCCGGTAGCGCTGCACCAAGTAGGAGCAGAAGGGGCCCGGCAGCACGATGCCTAAGGCGAAGATACCCATGGCCACGCCCGTTTCCTCTGCTGACATGCCTTCCTCGTAAAGCATCCAGAGGGGTAGGGTGGGCACGAGCATGTAGACCGCCATCGTGAGCAGCAGGTTGGCAAAAGCCATGAGCCAGAACTCGCGATGCCAGAGTTTTATGTGTAGGGTTGTGTTTTGTGTGTTCATTAGCGTTGTTTAGTAGGATTCGGCCTCAGAGGGGAAGTCGCCGCTCTTCACATCGGTCACGTACTGTCCGATGGCGTCGGTCATCACCTCGCTCAGGTTGGCGTAGCGTCTGAGGAACTTCGGCGAGAAGCCCTGCGTCATTCCCAGCATGTCGGCCACCACGAGAATCTGGCCGTCGGTGCCGTTGCCTGCTCCAATGCCAATGGTGGGCACCTTGATGCTCTCGCTCACCCTCTTAGCCAGCACGGCCGGCACCTTCTCGAGTGTTATCGAGAAGCAGCCTGCCTCGGCCAGGGCCTGTGCGTCGGTTAAGAGCTTCTCGGCTTCGCGCTCTTCCTTGGCGCGCACGGCATAGGTGCCAAACTTGTTGATGCTCTGCGGGGTCAGTCCTAAGTGGCCCATGACGGGGATGCCCGCGTCGAGAATGCGGCGCACGGTGTCGATAATCTCCACGCCGCCTTCCAGTTTCAGGGCGTCGCAGCCGCTCTCCTTCATGATGCGAATAGCGTTGGCCACACCTTCCTGCGGGCTCACCTGATAGCTGCCGAAGGGCATGTCGCACACCACGAGTGCACGCTGCACGGCTTTCACCACCGAGCGTGCGTGATAAATCATCTGGTCTACGGTCATGGGCAGCGTGGTGGCGTTGCCCACCATCACGTTCGAGGCCGAGTCGCCAATCAATATGCCGTCGATGCCAGCCTTGTCGACGATGCCTGCGGTGGTAAAGTCGTAGGATGTGAGCATCGAGATTTTCTCTCCCTTTTGCTTCATTTCTATGAAGCGGTGTGTGGTCACCTTGCGTGTGTCGCTTACTAAATAGCCTGCCATAAGTTGTTTAATGTTTCAAAGTTCATGTTTCTATAGTCCTTGGTCTGATAGTCAGACAGCGGACGGATGGATTCTTCACTATTGGTTGTGGCCAGTCCCACAACAAACATGCCTGCGGCGCGTCCCGACCGGAGTCCGTTGAAGCTGTCTTCAAACACGATGCACTCCTCGGGCTGGGCGCCGAAGCGCTGTGCCGCACGCAGGTAGCAGTCGGGCGAGGGCTTGCTCTCGGCAAAGTCTTCGCTGGTGAGAATGGCGTTGAAAAGCTGTTTGAAAGTCGGTTGCCGTTCGTAGACGGCTTCCATCTTCGGTCGGTTGCTGCTCGTCACCACGGCCGTCTTCACACCGTGCCGGTGCAGGTCGGCTATCAATGCTTCGAAGCCGTCGATGAACGTGAACGTCATCTGGCGCTCGAAAGCGTTGAGTCGCTCGGTGATAATTGCCCGTTGGGGCTCCAGTTCTCCTGAAAACCAGCCGTCGTATATCTGGTCGAGCGTCTGGCCCTTGATTTCGTGCTCCAGCCCTGGATGCTCAGGGTGGTAGAGTCTGCACTGCTCGCCCCAGAACACAGTGTACTGTCCTTCGGTGTCGAACACCACACCGTCGAGGTCGAACAAGGCCGCCTTTAATTCTTTCATTTTTTTTCTTCTTTTCTTGAAATTCGGGTGCAAAGGTACGCATTTTCTTAGAAGAGGTGCCACAAAGTTGCATATTTTTTTGGGCATTCACGTGCTTTTTTGTATTTTTGCCCGCGAAATAGCTAAAAAAAGTATGAAGCGACTGATAGTTTTATTGATGGGGTGTCTGTGCCTGTTGCAGGCTTCAGCACTCGATATACCGAAGGGGACGTTTTACTTTGACAACTCGATTACGCGCTACAGCCATGTGAAGTTTGTGTATGGCAGCAACAACAGCAACGTGACCTACGTGCTGAGCATGACCGACGAGGGCAACAACCGCTGGGCAATCACCATTCCCGAGACGGTGCACAACATGTATCGCTACTGCTTTGCAGAAACCTCGCTGCCCGACGGCCTGAGAGCGGAGACGTTTCCTACGGTGAAGGACTATATCAGCCTGACACTCAACGAGAATCGCACCACCACAAGCGACGTGGCGATACCTGTGGGTGGCATCTACGTACCCACAAACAACGACAAGTGGGCTCCGGGCGCCTGGCAGACGGTTCGGGATCCTAACCAGAAGCCTTACTCTGGCACGCTGCCCGTGCTCTTCATCAACACCGAGGCTCCTATTAATGATAAGGATACGTACGTGCGCGGGACATATTATATAGATGCGCTCGGGCTGGAAGGCTACGTGTCGCTGGGTTCGGCCGATGCGCCGCTGGGCCTGCAGATGAAGGGTAGAGGCAACTATACATGGAATGACTTTGACAAAAAGCCCTATCGGCTGAAGCTCGACGAGAAGGCCAGTCCGCTCGGCATGAAGAACAATCGCCACTTCACGCTCCTGGCACATGCTGACGACGAACTGGGCTTCCTGCGCAACACCGTGGGCTTCGAGCTGAGTCGCCTGTTGGGCTTGGCTTATACGCCCGAGCAACAGCCCGTAGAGGTAGTGCTCAATGGCGATTATATTGGCCTGTATATGCTCACCGATAAGATTCGCGTGGGCAAGCAGCGTGTCAATATCGTGGAGCAGCGCGACCTGTGCACCGACCCCGATAGCATCACGGGCGGATGGCTGCTGGAAATCAACAACTACGAAGAAAGTCAGCAGGTGCGAATGACCGAGGGCAACGGCGCGATGCTGCGCGTCAACTTCCACACGCCCGAGTTGCTCTCCCCCCAGCAGCTGCAGTACATTACCGACCTGCTGAAAGCCACCGACCGCGCCATCTATGCCCAAGACAAGAGCAGCACCGACTGGGAACGCTACATCGATATGGATGTGCTGGCACGCTACTACATTGTACAGGAAGTGCTCGACGATGCCGAGTCGTTCCACGGCAGCTGCTATTTCTATAAAGACATGGGCAGTGAGTCGAAGTTCATGTTCGGTCCCGTGTGGGACTTCGGCAACAGCTTCCGCCGCGGACTCGACCAGTTCATCTACGACAACTCGCCCTACGGACAGAACTGGATAGGCGAGATAGCCCGTTTCCCCCGCTTCCAACAGCAGGTGAAAACGCTCTGGCAACACTTCAAGGGCAATGACTACGATTCGCTCGACGGCTTCATCGATGGTTTTGTTGATCATATAGCTATTGCTGCCGAGAGCGATGCGCAGCGCTGGCCGCGATACGGCAATAGCGGCATCGGTAGTCGGAAAAACGAGTTTAAGCGCCGGATGAACGAGAAGGTACGGTTCCTTTGCCGCAACTGGGGCGAAGGCGTAGTTGGCATCGTGTCGACACCATCGGCTTCAGACTTCGACAGTCGTTGGTATACGCTCGATGGCCGCATGCTCAGCACGCGTCCCACCAAGGCCGGCATCTACATCTGCAACGGCCGTAAGGTAGTGGTCAGATAAGTCATGGCTTCCGCTTCAGCTCCAGTGTCTTCGGCAACTTCTGCCACTTGCCCTTGTTGGGCACCTTCAGCGTGCTGCCTTCCACCTGTCGGAGCACATAGATGCTGTCGTTCTCTCGGGTGAGCGTGGCCGTGAGGTCTTCGCTGCCGTAGTCGTTGATGAGCTGAAGCGTGGCCTCGCGCCCCTTCACCTCGGCCGCCGTAATCACCCAGCAGAACGAGTTGTAGCGCTTGCCAAGGAAGCCAGGCAGTTCGCCGTAGAGCTCCTGTCCCGGTATCACGATGTTGTTGTCGTAGAGGTTGATGCGCATGAACACATCATACTCATTATTATAAATATAGGCCTTGAAGTCGGTACTGTCCTTCTGGGCCATGAGCATCGTCGGCACGAGCATCATGAGGGCTGCAAAAATAGCTTTTTTCATTGTCTAAGTGCGTTTACGGCGGCAAAGTTACTAATTCCAAATCATATAATTGGTGTGTTTTAGAAAAAAAATGTGCCAGAAACTTGTCGTTTTTTGAAATTTTTTAAGTAACTTTGCGCCCGCTTATAATTATAACGAATGGGAACAGATAGATTAACTCCGGATTATATCTTTGAGTCGAGTTGGGAAGTTTGCAACAAAGTTGGCGGTATCTACACCGTTCTTTCATCAAGAGCAAAGACACTACAGGAGCAGTTTCAGGATAGGATCATCTTTATCGGTCCTGATTTTTGGAAAGAGTCGGAAAGTCCCTATTTCCGCGAAGAAAAGGCGCTCTTTGCCAGTTGGCAATGGGAGGCCAAGGAGCAGGGGCTGCGTGTCAGGGTCGGGCGCTGGACGGTGCCCGGCGAGCCAATAGCCATCCTCGTCGACTTCAATCCGTATTTTGAGAAGAAAAACGAAATCTACACCTGGCTATGGGAGCACTATGGCGTAGACAGTCTGCATGCCTATGGCGACTACGACGAGGCCTCGATGTTCTCCTATGCGGCCGCACTGGTCGTGGAGAGTTTCTACAACTTCAGCCTCGACGCATCGAAACGGGTTGTCTATCACGCCAACGAGTGGATGTGCGGCCTGGGTGCTCTCTACATCAATAACCGTCTGCCGCAGATTGGCACCATCTTCACCACCCACGCCACCAGCATCGGACGCTCCATAGCCGGCAACCAGAAACCCCTCTACGACTATCTCTTCGCATACAATGGCGACCAGATGGCCGCTGAGCTGAACATGCAGAGCAAGCACTCTATTGAGAAACAGACGGCATGGAACGTCGACTGCTTCACCACCGTGAGCGACATCACGGCCAACGAGTGTGTGGAACTGCTCGACAAGCCTGTCGACGTGGTGCTGCCAAACGGTTTCGACAACAGCTTCGTGCCAAAGGCTGCTGCCTTCGGACGCAAGCGCAAGGTTG
>CAMOTK010000108.1 GCA_946625715.1 uncultured Prevotella sp.
CAAAGGTTCGCAACTTCACCAACTTCGGTGTATTCGTAGAGCTCGAGGAGGGTGTAGACGGTCTGATTCACATCAGCGACCTGTCTTGGACCAAGAAGGTGAAGCACCCCTCAGAGTTCACTCAGCAGGGTGCCGAAATCGACGTTGTTGTGCTCGACATCGACAAGGAGAACCGTCGTCTGAGCCTCGGTCACAAGCAGCTTGAGGACAATCCTTGGGATGTGTTCGAAAGCAAGTACACCGTAGGTTCTGTTCACACTGGTAAGATTACCGAACTGCTCGAGAAGGGTGCCGTGATTGCTCTCGACGAGAACGTGGAAGGCTTTGCTACGCCGAAGCACCTCGTGAAGGAAGATGGCACACAGGCTCAGCTGGGCGAGGAACTGCCCTTCAAGGTGATTGAGTTCAACAAGGACTCGAAGCGCATCATCCTCTCTCACAGCCGCACCTTCGAGGATGCTCAGCGTGAGGAGAAGCGTGCTGCTGCCAAGAAGGCTCCGCGTGCTAAGAAGGAAGAGACTCCGAAGATTGAGAACGTTGCTGCCAGCACCACACTGGGCGACCTCGACGTTCTGGCCAATCTGAAGGCTCAGATGGAGAAGGGTGAGTAAGCACTCCCCTACTCCTATAGCAAAAGAAAGCTGCATCCATCACTGGGTGCAGCTCTTTTTTTTATTTCCAATTCTGCTATAAGAGCAAAAGATTAAAACAGTTCGTAAGGTCCGGTAGGAATGGTGCGCTTCAGCACTTCGAGCTCGAAATCCTTGCCCGCCACAATGCCATACGAACGAAGCACCGACTCAACCGTCTTGCGTGCCAGCTCGGGATGATTGTTCTCCTCACTCAGATGGCAGAGCCACACATGGCGCAAATGCTCACTCATGTGCTTGGCGATGGCTTCACCACACGCCACATTGTTCAAGTGACCCGTGCCGCTGACGATGCGTGTCTTCAGATGTTGCGGATAAGGGCCGTGCGCCAGCATCTCCGTATCGTGGTTGGCCTCAATCACAAGATAGTCAGCACGCCCGATGTATTCAGCCATCTCATCCGTCACCTTTCCCACATCGGTCAGCAAACAGAACGTGACACCCTCGGCCTCTATGCAGAAACCAATATTATCGGTGCTGTCGTGGGGTACACCAAAAGGCGTTACTGAGAACTCACCAATCTGCACGTTGACCCCTTTCTCGAGGTTATGACGCAATTCGGGAGCCACCTTGCGAGTGACACAGTAGTTGCGGTCGATGCCGCTGTGCACCTCGTGAGTGGCATAGACAGGCAGATGATAGTCGCCCGACAGGCTGCCTACAGACTTGATGTGGTCGGCGTGGTCGTGCGTAATTAATATATAATGTACCTGCGCGAGAGAAACGCCATAGTCTTTGAAATGCTTCTTAAGACCGCGAATGCCCACCCCGACATCGATGACCAAGCCATCGGTGGGTGTGTAGAGAAAGTAGCAATTCCCACTGCTTCCACTGCCAAAAGAGATGAATTTCAGCATAAAACTATCTAAATTTTCCACAAAGGTACAAAAAATTGTAATAATATGCGTATCTTTGCACTATATTTTGTGAAAGATTAAATATTCATGAAGCAGTTTTTATTTATTTTCCTCTCGTCAGTGCTGTTGGCTTGCTCCGAAGGCAACCAAAGCGAGCAGTCGGCCAAACAAGCTGCTGAGCGTTTCTGCAAGGCATTTTTCGAGTACGACCTGACGACAGCCTACGACCTTTGTGCACACGAGAGCCAGTCGTGGTTGCGGTTTGTGGCAACCAACGTCTCGCAAGCCGACCTCGATGTTGTGAATGCACAAGAGGATGGGCCAGAAGTGTCGGTGGGCAACGTGCACCTGCTGAACGAGAAAACTGCTACGGCAGACGTCAGCGTTAGCAACTTTGTCAGTATGGATAGTCTTGGCCATACGGCACATCTCGTCAACGAAGCCGAATATAGGCTCACGCTGGTGGTCGAGGACGGCACGTGGAAGGTACGTGCAGAAGGTTTGCGTTAGAAGGGCAAACCTACGGCAAAGTGGAAAGCAAAATCGCGACTGAAGCGCGGATGGATGATGGGGAAATGCTCTTCGTCTTCTATCTCGTAGGCGGGGTTGATGGCCTTCATGCCGAGGTCGAAGCGCAGTACGAAGTAATCGAAATTGAAGCGCAGGCCTAAGCCATAGCTGACGGCCAACTGCTTGGCAAACTCAGTGAGTTTGAACTGTCCGCCCGGCTGGTTTTCATATTCGCGTAGTGTCCAGATGTTGCCGGCATCGATGAAGATTGCGCCACCGAGTTTCCAGAAGAGATGCGTGCGATACTCGACGTTCAGGTCGAGCTTCATGTCGCCCGTTTGGTTGATGAAGTTGATGCGGCCATCGCTCTCTTTGTATTTTCCCGGGCCAAGACTTCTCACGCTCCATCCGCGCACACTGTTGGCACCGCCCGAGAAGTAGCGCTTCTCGAACGGCAGCACCTTGCTGTTGCCATAGGGCCACGCTAAGCCCAATCCGAAGTGGAACACCACCTGGTTGTTGCGGTCTACTTGCAAGCTATGAGTGAAATCGATGTCGCCCTTCACATACTGTGCAAAAGCGATGTTGAACAATCGGTACTGCCCCTGCCCGTCCTTCTGCTGTCCAAAGATACGCGAGCCCGCATTGAGCAGATTGCCAGCCGTCTCAATGTTGGTACGCACAGAGGTGGTGCCGTCGCTGTAGGTATAGCCGAAGCCGAGCTTCATGATGAAGAGGTCCTCGTAGTTGTAGCGCAGAATAGCGTTGCGGTTGCTCTCGTTGTCGAGATACTGCTCGCGGAAGGTGGTAGAAATCCAGGGCATGAACACATAGTTCAGGTCGATGAGGTCGAGTTGGAAGCGATGGCGCGCCCCTATTGGATTCCACTTATAGCGCCAGGCGCCCGAGAGCAAGCGGCGGTGGAACTCAGGGCGGTTCTGCAAGTCGTAGAGCAGCGAGAGCTCACTGGTGGCATTGATTTGTCGGCGCGTGTTGCCGCCTATGAACGGTGCGATGAATCGCGGGAATCCCAGTTTCACTTCCGCACTATACTCCACGAAGTTCTGGTTGGCGTAGCCTTCCAAACCCTTGATGGCCTCGAAGGCACCGCGCAGCTCGATGGTCAGTTGCTCGCTTCCACGGAAGAGGTTACGGTTCTGATAGGTCAGTGTGGCGGCAGCCCCCAGGTCGCCTGCGGTGTTGGTGCCTTCCGGCTGGAAACTGATGGTCGACGGCTTGTTGGTTTGCAGCTGAATGTTGCAGTCGAGCAGCGCCGTATCCGGCCGTTCGGTAAGCGAGATGTTGGTGTACTTCACGGCCTGCATGCGACTGAAGTGGTTGTAGGTGGCCTGCAGGTTGTCGGCCGAATAGAGCTCGCCCTCAGCGAGATGCGTACATTCCTCGAGCACATGCTGTCGCAGGTGGATGCGCGGGTCGGCAGCATCGCCGCTGGCATAAGTGACCTTTCCGATACGGAACAGGCGATGCAGCTCGTCGGGCTTGTCGGCGCGGCGGTTGAGCCCCAGATGGAGCGTGAGGTCGATGAGCCTGGAGTGGGCCGTGGTGTCGGCAAAGTAGCTGATGAACTCTTTATGGAAGCGGAAGTAGCCGTGATTGGTAAGCAGCTGTGTGATGCGCTGCCGTTCCAGGTCGAGCCGGCTGACTTCAAACTTCTGTCCTTCGGCAAGCAAGCGGTTGAGAGAGTCGCCCTTGAGGAACAGAGCAATCTCGGGGTCGGCAATCTCGTAGCGCACGTTTCTGAGGAAGTAAGGTTCTCCAGGACTGAGCATATAGGTGACGTCGATGCGCTTGCCCTTATATTCCCTCATGAGGTCGACAGTAGCATCGAGATAGCCCTCGTTTTGCAGTTCCTGGCGCAGGTCGGCACAGGTGAGTCGTGCTTGAGCCGAATCGTAGAGCACGGGTGCTTCGCCCATGTTGCGCAGCGTGCGGTTAATCCATTTGGTGGTGTCGCGCCCCGAGAGCGAGTAAGTGGCCAAGGGCAGCTTGAAGAGCGAGAACCAGCGTGCGTTCTCTTGCTGCCGCACATAGTTCTTGAGGTTCGAGGTATTGATGTCGCTATATTTCATGTCGTGCAGGTGCCCATCGGGCATGCGTCCATAAGTCTGCACCTTCACATGTGAGAGCAGATATTCGCCCTCGGGCACATACTTCGTGGTGGAGCAAGCTGTGGCCAACAGCATAGCCGCCGCAGTGATTAGAAATCCGACAGAACTTTTCATCGATACTTCGAGGCGCAAAATTACAATTTATTTCTCAAAAATCGGCATCAAAGCAGATTTATTTTGCTGATTGAGGAATTTGTATTACCTTTGCAGCGTTTTTTTCAAAACACACAATTTTATATTTTATCTTTATGTACAAACCACTATTCAACAAGCGCGAGGTGCTGGTCTTCCGCCAATTCCAACGGAAGGGCTACTCACTCTTTGCTTGTCTGGGACGCGAGGTCGTCATCTCGGTGCTCAGCGTGGCCACACTCTCGTCGGCCAAAGCAGCGGGCATCAGCGATGAAGTATGGCGCGCCGACAGTGTCCCGACAAACCGCGAAGTGAAGCTCGACGATGTGACCATCACGGGCTCTCGTGCGCCCCTGACGCTTAGTCAGGCAGCGAGAATGGTAACTGTACTGAGCCGCGAGGAGATTGCGCAGGCGCCAGTACAAAGTATTAACGATTTGCTGAAGTATGCCGTAGGCGTCGATGTGCGCCAGCGCGGTGTGATGGGCACGCAGACGGATATCTCGATGCGTGGCGGCACGCAGGAACAGATTATCGTGCTGCTCAACGGCATCAACATCTGCGACCCTCAGACAGGGCACAATGTGATGGACTTGCCGGTAGACCTGAGCGAGATTGTCCGCATTGAAGTGCTCGAAGGGCCGGCCGGCCGCACCTATGGCACCTCGAGCCTGGTGGGCGCCATCAATATCGTGACCTCGCCTACAAAGGGCAGCGGCAGCCGCGGGTTCAGCGGCGAGGCACAGATAGAGGGCGGCTCGTTTGGCTACGTGAAGGGCGGCGTTGTGCTTCGCACGAAGACGGCAGCTTTTGCCAACAGCCTCTCGGGCAGCTACGGCCGTAGCGACGGCTACAGCCACTCGGCATCGGGCCATCAGAACACCGACTATCGTGGCGGCAAAGCCTTCTATCAGGGCAGCTACGACGATGAGCAGGTGCAGCTGGGCTGGTATGCGGGCTTGGCCGATAAGGGCTGGGGCTCGAGCACGTTCTATGCTTCGCCGAAGTGGCAAGCCGACAACCAGTATGAGCACACCATGAAGCTGCTGACGGCCATACAGGGCCATACGAAGCAGGGCTTCGTTCACTTCCGCCCGAGCCTCTATTTCCAGCAGCACCGCGACCGCTACGAGGGCTATCGTGGCGAGCCGGAGAAGATGAAATATAATTACAACCGCTGCAACGTGTATGGCGCCAATCTGACCGCTTATTTCGATTGGATGTTGGGACGCACAGCCTTCGGTGGCGAACTGCGCAACGAAGACTTGGTGAGCGGCAACCTGGGCGAGCCGCTACGCGAACCGCAGCACATCAGCGGCACCGACCGCGACTACACCTTAGGCATCAACCGCACCAACCTCTCGGCCTATATAGAGCACAACATCCTGCTCCGGCGGTTTACGCTCTCGGCAGGCCTCATTGCGGCCAAGAGCTCGTGGAGCACGGGCGGCTGGCGGCTCTACCCGGGTGTCGACGCCAGCTACACCCTACCCTTCAGCCAGAGCCAGCTGAAGCTGTTTGCGAGCTACAACACCTCGCTGCGCCTGCCTTCGTTCACCGAGATGTACTACAAGCTGCAGGGCTATGCTGCCGACCCGCACCTGAAGCCCGAGGAGATGCAGGCCGTGGAAGTGGGTGCCGAGCTGCTGACGCCTGCGGTGCAGGGCAAGCTGAGCCTGTATCACCATCATGGCAAGAACATGATAGACTGGATAATGGACACCTCTGAGGGCCAGCAGGCCGAATGGAAGAGCGTGAACCACACAAAAATCAATGCCAACGGCGTGGAAGCCTCGGTGGCCCTCGACCTGAAGACGCTCTTTGCCCTGAAGGTTTCGCCCTCGGCAGTCTACCGGCTGAAACTCTCTTACCATTACATCAACCAGGACAAGGTGGCCGAGGCCAACATCGTGTCGCAATATGCGCTGGAGTATCTGAAGCACAAGCTCGTGGCCAACGCACAGGCAACGCTGTGGCGGCAGCTGGTGCTGGGCGTGAACCTGCGGTGGCAAGACCGCGTGGGCACCTATACGAACTTCAGCGGAGAGGTGAAGGACTACAAGCCCTTTGCGCTGCTCGACGCCAAACTCGCGTGGAATGCACGGCGCTACGACCTCTACGCTGAAGTGAACAATGTGCTGAACAACCGCTCGTACGTGGACTACGGCAATGTGCCGCAGCCGGGCATCTGGGTAGTTGTGGGCGGCCGCTTGCGGTTCTAAGCCCTGCCGCACCGGAGCTTCTAAGCCAAACAGAAGTCGAGGGTCTCAGTGAGCTGGTCTTTGTCGAGATGTTGTCCGATGAAGACCAGCTTTTGCATGCGGTCGCCATACTGCTCGTCCCAGTCGCGGCGGAGCTTCTCGTCGCGCTGCATCATCTGCTCCAGCTCGTCGGCTGGCATCGTGGCAAACCACTGTCCCACGTTGCGCATCGACACCTGTCGGCCCGCCTGCTCGAAGAGGTAGCACGTGTCTTCCTCGCCCTTGAAGTAGCAGATGCCCTTGGCGCGAATGATGTTCTTAGGCCACTTGCGGGCCACAAACTCGTCGAAGAGTCCGAGGTTCATGGGGCGGCGGGCGTAGTAGACAAAGGTGCCGATGCCGTATTCCTCGGCTTCGCCTTCATGACCACCCTCTGGCTCCCCCGAGTCGTGGTCGT
>CAMOTK010000109.1 GCA_946625715.1 uncultured Prevotella sp.
AGCCACGGAGATGTAGGCCACCGACGGCAGGTCATCGTAGAAACGGAGGGTGACGGTGCCGCCGTCCTCACCACCACGGTTCACAGGCACTTGCTTGGCTGTAAACGCAGCTTCGGCAAAAGCACCAATTGTAGTCATTAAGGCGACTACGGCCATGAGTAGAGTCTTCTTCATATATGGATTATTAATTCACACGCCAGCGCGGGCAGTATATAAAAGGAAGTGCTATTGTGGGTATAGCGACCAGAGGTCGAGCGGCCGAGCATTAGCAGTTTCGCAGCCTTTCGGCTGCAAAGGTACAATTTTTTTTTCAATTAACGCTAAGATTTTGGAGAGTTTTACGTGAATTTGTAAGCATTGCAGCTTTAAACCACGGAAACGGTTGTTGCTTTCCACTATATTGATGACAGGAAAGCAGTGAACTCTAAACTTTCGACTAAAGTCGGAAGATCTTACGACTAAAGTCGAAAGACCGTTTGACTTAAGTCGTAAGACCTTACGACTTAAGTCGGAAGGTAGCAAAACACTACTTTGCCCACAACATTTCAATGCTATGAGCTTAGAAAGAAAGCGTTATGACGATGATTAGTCTTCGCTCATGTCGGCCACCATCTTGCGATACATGGTGTAGATGCGCTGGCGGGAGACGTAGCCCTTGAGGTGGTGGTCCTCGTCGAGCACGGGCAACCAGTCGGCGCGGGTGCGGTCGAAGGTGCGCATCACGTCGGTCATCGTGGCCGAATGGGCCAGCGTGGCGGGCGCGTCCTGCATGAGCTGCGAGGCGGTGAAGTGGTGATAGAGTTCGGTACGGAACACGATGTGACGGATTTTGACGATATCGATTTCGCCCAGCAGATTGCCGGCCGAATCGAGCACGGGCAGGATGGTGCCGCGACGGGTGCCACTGATTTTGTGTACAATCTGCCCCAGCTCCATGTCGGGCGCCACGGCGGTGTAGTCGCGCTCAATCACGGCGTCGAGCTGCATCAGCGTGAGCACGGCGTGGTCGGTGTGGTGGGTGATGAGCTTGCCCTCTTTGGCCAGTCGGGCACCGTAGATGCTGTGGGGCTCGAAGATGTTGATGGTGAGATAGCTGCTCACGGAGACGATCATGAGGGGCAGCAGCAGGGAGTAGCCGCCGGTGAGCTCGGCAATGAGGAAGATGCCGGTGAGCGGGGCGTGCATGACGCCCGACATGACGCCGGCCATGCCCATGAGCGCGAAGTTCTTCTCGGGCACGTAGACGCCTATGTCGTAGATGTTCCACAGGCGGGCGAAGAAGAAGCCGGCAAAGCAGCCTATGAACAGCGAGGGAGCAAACGTACCGCCGCAACCGCCACCGCCGTTGGTGGCGCTGGTGGCAAACACCTTTGTGAGGAGCACGAGCAGGATGTAGGGAATGAGCATGCCACCCTGGCCTGCAAAGAGCGAGTTGTTCAGAATCTGGTTCCAGTCGGCCTCGGTCTTACCGTTCAGAAGAAGGTTGATGGAGAGGTAGCCTTCGCCGTAGAGCGAGGGGAAGAGGAAGATGAGCAGGCTCAGCACGATGCCGCCCAGCACGAGCTTCACGTGGGGCTTGTCCTTGAAGTGGGCAAAGATGCCCTCGGCCCAGCTCATGGTGCGCACGAAATAGAGGCTGACCAGACCGCAGAACACGCCAAGGAGCACGCAGGCCGGCACGCGCTCTACGGTCCAGGGATTGTCGAGATGGAAGGTGAAGAGCGCCGCGTTGCCGCTGAAGATGTAAGTGAAGCAGGTGGCCGTGACGCAGGAAACGAGGATGGGCAGCATCGACGACATGGTCATGTCGATGAGCAACACCTCGAGCGTGAAGACCAGACCGGCGATTGGCGCCTTGAAGATGCCGGCAATGGCACCGGCCGCACCGCAGCCCACGAGCGTCATCATGGTCTTGCGGTCGAGGTGGAACAGCTGGCCAAGGTTGCTGCCGATGGCCGAGCCGGTGAGCACGATAGGTGCCTCGGCTCCCACCGAACCGCCAAAGCCGATGGTGATGGCCGAGGCAATGACGCTCGACCACGTGTTGTGCGACTTCAGGCGCGACTTGTTCGACGAGATGGCGTAAAGAATGCGGGTGATGCCGTGCGAGATATTGTCCTTGACGATATAGCGCACGAAGAGCGAGGTGAGGTAGATGCCCACCACGGGATAGACCAGATAGAGCCAGTTCGACGTGTTGGCATCGAACGAGCCCGTGAGCATGGCCACAATCTGATTGATAATCCAGTGGAGCGTAAAGGCAGCAACAGCCGAGAGCAAACCTACCAGGAATGCGAGGATGAGCACAAACATGCGCTCACTGACATGCTCCTCTCGCCAGGCGTTGAGCCTGCCGAGCAACGACGGTTGTTCTTTACCGATGGCTACTTCCATGAGTTTGCAAAGATACTGCTAATTTCTGAAAGCAACAAATTTTTCGTCTTTATTTCCTAATTATTTCCACTTGCCCGTCGGCACGCAGGCGGATGATGCTGCTGGGCTTGTGGGGCTGATGCTCCTGTCGGCGCGTCCAGCACACGTAGTCGACGGCTTCGAGAATCTTCGGGTCGATGTCGCGATAGTTCTGCGCCGCCGGCTCGCCGCTGATGTTGGCCGACGTAGACACGATGGCTTTCTGGAACCGGAAGCACAGCTCCTTGGAGAACGCTTCCTGCGTGATGCGGATGCCTATCGAGCCGTCGTCGGCAATGAGGTTGGGAGCCAGATTGACGGCGCCGTCGAGGATGAGCGTCGTGGGCTTGTCGATGCAGTCGATGAGCTGCCAAGCCACGTCGGGCACATTGCGCACATAGCGCTGCAGACGGGCGTCGCTGTCGACCAGACAGATGAGCGCCTTCGAGTCGTCGCGCTGCTTGATGTCATAAACTCGCTTAACAGCTGCCTCATTGGTGGCATCGCAACCGATGCCCCACACCGTATCGGTGGGATAGAGGATGACGCCGCCCTGGCGCATCACCTCTATTGCTCTGCGGATATCTTCTTCTCTTGTCATAATATCTATTCCTCCTCAGTAATGTTTGGATTTTTCATGTCGTTTGCCCCAGGACCAGCGAGAGCTGTTGTTCCTGCAAGCAGCGCCGACTCTACAACCACGGGGATGACGGCTGTAGCGGGCTTGTCGTAACGTTTCTTCTGTTCTGTCACTTCGGCCGCCAGCGCATAGCCGACGGTCAGCAGCAACCATGTCAGCAAACCAAGTCTTTTCATTTCTAGTAAGCCTATTATAATTATTCAATCAATTCAAAATGTTGGAAATCCTTGCACGACGTCCAGTCGCCACCCCACTCGAACCCAGCAGCCGTAAAGAGGCGGAAGCAGAGGTCGCTGTGGTCTATCTTGTAGGGGAAGGTCTGCGTGCGGTCGCAATACTTGGCCGCTGTGGCTGGCTGAATATAGCGCGTGCCGTCGGCTCGGTCCTTATAGTAGGGGTTATACAGCGTATTGATGTCCACCGCCAGTCCACGGGCATGCTTCGACAGCTTGGTGGTGCCGGAGACGGCACGGTAGCAGAAGCACGAGGTGTTGTTGTCGCGCATCTGCGTTTCGTCGTCGGCATTGTAGACGTCGGGCAGCAGCATGCGCTGAATGGGATACTTCGCATCGAACAGCTGGCGCAGGATACGCACTAAGCGGTCGGCTATCTGGGCGTTGCAAACCATCTCGCCCACGTGCATCCGGTTGTCGTAGTCCCAATGCAGGGCGCGTATATGGCGCAGGTCGCCGCGCCCGATGTGGGGATTCGCCTTATAGGTCTTGCCCTGCATGCGCTGCCACACCCCGTCGGGAATCGTTTCGGCAGCAAAGCACTTGTCGATGCCGCCGAAAGCCTCTACGGCCTCAGCGGTGACGGTGTCGCCGGCCTGCCAGTTGCGCAGTGCTGTGGTGTCGACAACCTTAGTGTTTTCTGTACAAGCCGTCGCGATGGTATAGCAGCAAAGGATGGCTACCGAGAGTAATTGCAATGTACGTTTCATATCATGAGGATTTGATTTGTCGTTCAATAAAAAAGCGCTGGGTGCGCAGGAAATAGAGCGCCACGCCACAGGCATTGACAACCGCCACCGTCCAGAAGGCCACGCTGTAGCTCAGCAGTTCGGCAATGATGCCGCCCAAGAGGATGCCTAAGCCCATGCCTACGTCCCAGGAGACGAGGATGGTGGAGTTGGCCGTGCCGCGCTCGTTGTGGTGAGCCACGCTAATCATCATGTTCTGGAAAGCAGGCCACATGTGGCCGTTGCCCAGACCGATGAGCAGGGCCGATCCATAGTAGCCGATGGCGTTGGGCATTAATATAAATAAGGTGTAGCCCACAAGCGAGATGACCATGCCCTCGGCGGCATTCTGCGTGAGCCGTCCCTTGCGCAGGGCTTTGCCGCCTTGCAAGCGCGAGAGAATCAGACCGATGGCGCAGAGCATGAAGTAAGTGCCCGTGCCACTGGTGATGCCCAACTGCTCTTTGCTATAGATGGCCAGATAGTTGCTGAGTACACCAAAGCAGAAGCCGAAGAACACCATGTTGACGCCTATCAGCCAACCGCGAAGCAGGAAGAAGCGGTCGAGGGAGAGGCGGTGGGCTTTTGGCTGTTCTGGCGTTGCCAGCGAGCCGCTCTTGTCTTGCAAGCGGGCTGCAGGCTGTTTGACGGTGACGGTGGCATCGACAAAAAGACCGAAGAAGGCCACGATGAGGGCCAGCCAGAACAGCAGTTCGAAGCTATGGGTGTGGTGGTAGACAAACAGGCCTACCGTAGGGGCAATGGCCATGGCCACATTGTTGCTCAGGCCGTAGTAGCCGATGCCCTCGTTGCGCCGACTGGCAGGCAGCACATCGATGGCCACGGTGCTGTTGGCCACGGTCAGCGCACCGAAAGGTCCGCCGTGGAGCGTGCGCACAATGGTGAAGAGAAGGATGGACCCTGCTGCCAGATAGCCGCCGAAGAAGATGGCAAAGGCGGCGTAGCAGACGAGCAACACGTGCTTGCGGTTGAACGTGTCGACGATGTAGCCGCTGAACGGGCGAAACAGCAGGGCGGTGATGGTATAGCCCGAAAGCACCAAGCCAATAAGGTCTTTCGTGGCACCAAAGGTCTCACTGAGATAGAGCGGGAGCAATGGGGTCAAAATATAAAAGGCGAAGAATAGCGAGAAGTTCGCTATCATCACCTTTATATAGTTCGAGTTCCAGAGACGCTCCATCAGTCGGCCGATTCAAACTCGCGCAGGAACTGGGTGTCGTTCTCTGAGAACATGCGCAAATCGCTGACGCGATACTTCAGATTGGTAATGCGCTCAACACCCATACCGAAGGCATAGCCGCTATAGACGCTGCTGTCTATACCGCACTGTTCGAGCACATTGGGATCGACCATACCGCAACCGAGAATCTCTACCCAGCCGGTGTGCTTGCAGAAGCCGCAGCCCTCGCCACCACAGATGAAGCACGAGATGTCCATCTCGGCGCTGGGCTCGGTGAAGGGGAAGTAGCTGGGGCGCAGACGAATCTTCGTGTCGGGGCCGAACATCTCGCGGGCAAACGACAGAAGCACCTGCTTGAGGTCGGTGAACGAGACGTTCTTGTCGACATAGAGGCCTTCGACCTGATGGAAGAAGCAGTGGGCACGGGCGGTGATGGCCTCGTTGCGATAGACACGGCCCGGGCAGATGATGCGGATGGGGGGCTGTGTGGTTTCCATCACTCGGGCCTGCACGCTACTGGTGTGCGAGCGGAGCAGGATGTTCTTGGTCACGTCGTTGGGATGCTGACTGACGAAGAACGTGTCTTGCATGTCGCGGGCAGGATGGTCGGCGGCAAAGTTCATCTTCGTGAAGATGTGCAGGTCGTCTTCCACCTCGGGCCCGTCGGCCAGGACGAAGCCCATGCGCGAGAAGATGTCGATGATTTCGTTGGTGACGATGGTGAGCGGATGGCGCGTGCCCAGCTCCACGGGGTAAGGCGTGCGGGTCAGGTCGATGTGCTCGTCGCCCGTCTCCTGAGTGGCGCATTCCTCGCGCAGCTTGTTGATGCGCTCGGTAGCCAGCGTCTTCAGTTCGTTGATTTTCATGCCCACCGTCTTTTTCTGGTCGGCAGCCACGTCACGGAAGTCGTTCATGAGGGCCGTGATTTCACCTTTCTTGCTGAGGTATTTCAAACGGAGCTGTTCCACTTCGTCGGCATTCTTAGCGCTCAGCGTCTGTACTTCTTTGAGAAGTTCGTCTATCTTGTCGAGTATCATGGTTATCTACTATTTGACGATTTACGATTTACAATTTGACGATTTATTTTCAGAATTTGGGTGCAAAGGTAATGAAAAGCGTCGAAATACGAAAAAAAACAGTCTTGTTTTTTCCGCTGACGCCCTTCGAGGGGGCATCAGAACTCACTGGTGAAGTGGAACTGTATATGCTCAAAATCCTGTTGCGCCATAGAGAGCACGTAGCCCGAGTCGGCCAGGAACACATCCCTACCCTCTTTGTCCTTCGCCATGTACTGGTACTTGCGCTTCTTGAAGGCTTCCAGCTCGGCAGGGTCGTCGCTGGAAATCCAGCAGGCCTTGTAGAGATGGACGGGCTCCCAGCGGCACTTGGCGTTGTACTCGTTCTCCAGACGGTACTGGATGACCTCGAACTGCAGCTGGCCTACGGTGCCGATAATCTTGCGGCCGTTGAACTGGTTGACAAACAGCTGTGCCACGCCCTCGTCCATCAGCTGGGCAATGCCTTTCTCCAACTGCTTCGTCTTCATCGGGTCAGCATTCTCAATGTATTTGAACATCTCTGGAGAGAAGCTC
>CAMOTK010000110.1 GCA_946625715.1 uncultured Prevotella sp.
AAAAAAATGTAATCATAATTACTAATTACTCATTACTAATTACTAATTAAAAAATGAAAGATTTCCGCAAAGAACTACAAGAGGGCATCCCTGCCGTTCTGCCCGAGATGCCGGCATACGATACCACCATCAACCACGCCCCCAAGCGCAAGGACATTCTCACCCCTGAGCAGAAGCAGCTGGCAGTGCGCAACGCCCTGCGCTACTTCCCCAAAGAGATGCACGCCCAGCTGGCACCGGAGTTTGCCGAGGAGCTGAAGAAGTACGGCCGCATCTACATGTATCGGCTGCGCCCCACCTACCCCATGTATGCACGCCCCATCGACGAGTATCCGCATCAGAGCGAGCAGGCTGCGGCCATCATGATGATGATTCAGAACAACCTCGACCCGCGCGTGGCTCAGCATCCCCACGAGCTCATCACCTATGGTGGCAACGGCGCCGTGTTCCAGAACTGGGCACAATACAGGCTGGTGATGAAGTACCTCTCTGAGATGACCGACGAGCAGACGCTCGTCATGTACTCCGGCCATCCGCTCGGTCTCTTCCCCTCGCACAAGAACGCTCCGCGCGTGGTGGTCACCAACGGCATGGTCATACCCAACTACTCGAAGCCCGACGACTGGGAGCGCGACAACGCCCTCGGCGTCTCGCAGTACGGCCAGATGACGGCCGGCTCCTACATGTACATCGGTCCGCAGGGCATCGTCCACGGCACCACCATCACCGTGCTCAACGCCAAGCGCCTGCACTCCATGGCCGGCGACAAGCGCTCCACGCTCTTCGTCACGGCTGGTCTTGGCGGCATGTCGGGCGCTCAGCCTAAGGCTGGCAACATTGCCGGCGTGGTGAGCGTCACGGCCGAAATCAATCCTCTGGCCGCACGCAAGCGCTTCGAGCAAGGCTGGGTAGACGAACTGCACGAGAGTCTCGACGAGCTGATTCCCGCCATCCGCAAGGCCGTGAGCGAGAAGCGCGTGGTGTCGATGGCCTATGTGGGCAACGTCGTAGACCTTTGGGAGCGCCTGGCCGACGAGGACATCGTCGTAGACCTGGGCAGCGACCAGACCTCGCTGCACAACCCGTGGGCAGGCGGCTACTATCCCGTGGGCTACTCGCTCGAAGAGTCGCAGCGCATGATGGCCGACGAGCCCGAGCGCTTCAAAGAGGCCGTGCAAGCCTCGCTGCGCCGACAGGTGGCTGCCATCAACCGGCTGGCCGCACGCGGCATGTACTTCTTTGACTACGGCAACGCCTTCCTCTTGGAGTCGAGCCGCGCAGGTGCCGACATCATGGCCGCCGACGGCCACGGCTTCCGCTACCCCAGCTACGTGCAGGACATCATGGGTCCGCTGTTCTTCGACTACGGCTTCGGCCCCTTCCGCTGGGTGTGCGCCTCGGGCGACCCCAAGGACCTGGAGACCAGCGACCGTCTGGCCGCCGAGGTGCTTGAGGAGATGAGCCACCACGTGACCGACGACATCCGCGGCCAGCTGCTCGACAACCTGCACTGGATTCGCGAGGCAGGCCCCAACAAGCTCGTCGTGGGCTCGCAGGCACGCATTCTCTATGCCGACGCCGAGGGCCGCACGAAGATTGCGCTGGCCTTCAACGATGCCATCCGCCGCGGCGAAATCTCGCGCCCCATCGTCTTAGGCCGCGACCACCACGACGTGTCAGGCACCGACTCGCCCTTCCGCGAAACCAGCAACATCTACGACGGCTCGCAGTTCTGCGCCGATATGGCCGTGCAGAACGTCATCGGCGACGCATTCCGCGGCGCCACCTGGGTGAGCATCCACAACGGCGGTGGCGTTGGCTGGGGCGAAGTCATCAACGGTGGCTTCGGCATGGTCATCGACGGTTCTGAAGAGGCCGAGCGCCGCATCCGCCAGATGCTGTTCTGGGACGTGAACAACGGCATTGCCCGCCGCTCGTGGGCCCGCAACAGCGGTTCGATGGACGCCATCGAGCGCGAGATGGCCCGCACGCCCGAACTGAAGGTCACGATGCCCAACCTCGTCGACGACGCCCTGATTGAGTCACTCTTCTGAACTGATTCAGAAAAGGAAATAACTATAGTTTATCCCAAATCGTCATGACCGATTTGGGATAATTTTTTCAATCGTATATTAACATTGTTAAAACAGTGAATTAACAGTGTTAAAACGCTGTATTAACTCTGTTAAAACGCTGTATTGTTTTTAGTCTTTTTTTATGTTGCTTGCTGATTTTGGCTGCAAACTACAAAAAAAGAATGAAGAAAGTCTTATTTTTTGTGAAAGAACAGCGTGTTCTTACGTTATTTTAATACATATTTATTATCTTTGTAACCAAAATCAAAACAAATATTAGTTCTATGACAACACACTTCATCTCGGCCGAGCATCTGACCATTGAGCGCATCGGCGAAATCATTAAAAACGGTGAGAAACTGGAACTCTCAGAAGATGCCAAGCAGCGCATTCGCCGCTGCCGCACCTATCTGGACAAGAAGATAGCCTCGAACGGCGCACCCGTCTACGGCGTGACCACGGGCTTCGGTTCGCTCTGCAACGTCTCTATCGGCAAGGACCAGCTGTCGCAACTGCAAATCAACCTCATCAAGAGCCATGCCTGCGGTGTGGGCGAGCGTGTGCCCAACGAGATTGTGAAAATCATGCTGCTGCTCAAGATTCAGAGTCTTTCCTACGGCTACTCGGGCTGTAAGCTCGACACCGTGCAGCGCCTGATGCAGTTCTTCAACAACGACATCTACCCCGTGGTCTATCGGCAGGGCTCGCTGGGCGCCTCGGGCGACCTGGTGCCGCTGGCTCACCTGTGTCTGCCGCTCGTTGGTCTGGGCGAAGTGGAGTATCAAGGCAAAGTGATGAGCGGCGAGGAGATGTTGCGCAAGAAGCGCTGGAAGCCCATCGAGCTGGCCTCGAAAGAGGGACTGGCACTGCTCAACGGCACGCAGAACATGAGTGCCTTTGCCGTGTGGGCACTGCTCGAAGCCCAGCGCCTCTCAGAGTGGGCCGACAAGATTGCGGCCATGAGCCTCGATGCCTTCGACGGCCGCATCGAGCCGTTCACCCATGCCGTTCATGCCGTGCGCCCGCATCTGGGACAGATTGAGACGGCCAAGCGCATGCGCGAGATGCTGGAAGGCAGTCAGATTATCAACGGCATCAAAGCCCACGTGCAAGACCCCTACTCCTTCCGCTGCGTGCCGCAGGTGCACGGTGCGGTGAAGGACACCATACGCTACGTGAAGTCGGTCATCGACATCGAAATCAACTCGGCCACCGACAACCCCACGGTTTGTCCCGACGAAGACCTGATTATCTCGGCCGGCAACTTCCACGGCGAGCCCATCGCCCTGCCCATCGACTTCCTCTCGATAGCCATGAGCGAGCTGGCCAACATCTCGGAGCGCCGCATCTACCGCCTGGTGTCGGGCACACGCGGCCTGCCCTCGTTCCTCGTGGCCAACCCTGGTGTGAACAGCGGATTCATGATTACGCAGTACACCGCCGCCTCGTGCGTGTCGCTCAACAAGTCGCTGGCCATGCCGTCGTCGGTAGACAGCATTCCCTCGTGTCAGGACCAGGAAGACCTCGTGTCGATGGGTGCCAATGCGGCCATCAAGCTCTATAAGGTCATCTACAACACCGAGCGCGTGCTGGCCATCGAGCTGTTCAACGCCGCCCAGGCCCTCGACTTCCGTCTGCCGCTGAAGTCGAGCCCTGCCATCTGCCAGATTCACGAGGAGTTCCGCAAGGTGGTGCCCTTCATCCTGAACGACGAGCTGATGTACCCGCACATCGAGAAGGCTATCCAGTTCCTGAGAAAGTAATTCTTTTCGGAGAGGAGTGGTGAAAGAAAAAAAGCAGGAATTATTTGCAGAAAAGGCGAAAAAGTCGTATCTTTACAGCCGAAATATAGACGACTGAAGGAAATGACTTACACAAAGACGCATTGCCGCCTGCTACAAACCTTTCTGCTGACGATGACCATCGTCATGCTTCTTGTTGGTTGTAACAGCGACCAACACACCACGTCGTCCAACGATATGCTCGAAAAGGTTTCGGCCCAGAGAAACTACACCTACCTGTTGCATCTGGCCGACAGCCTTGGCGAGGCTGGCGTCATCAGCCCGGGAGAAAGCAGCTATTGGCAAGGCTACGCCTATTACTGGATGAAGCAACGCCGCACGGCCGAATACCACTGGAAAGAGGCCATGACGCTCTGCGAGAAATCGGACAAGACCGAAGACCTTGACACCTATGCGCGGTCGGCCAGCTTCCTGGTGGGACTTCTCATTCGCTATATGGACTTCTCCAGTGTCATAAAATACTCAAAACTGGCGCTGGAGCATCTGGACCAGCATAAGCACACCAAATCCAGTGACTACACCAACCTGCTCATCTTCTTCGGATGCAGTCAGGTCTACTTCAACGCCAACGACTCTATGGTCAACGTGGTGTTTGAGAAGGCCTACCAACGCCACATGGACCACATCAGCAAAAACCACTCGAAAGATGCCTATCACGATGCCGTGGTGGGCCTCATCAACATGTCATACAGCTGGATTAGTGTAAAGAAATATGAGGCCGGCGCACTTTGGACGAAGCGCTTCGGCAAGCTACTCGAAGACTATAGGGCGCGCTACCCTGACGACAAGGCATACCTGGACAAGCAATGGGCCAGATACAAGATTTTCACGGCCATTGGGTTAGAGGGCTGCCACAAGCGAAGACAAGCAGAAAGGGCGTTTAAAGACTACGAAAGAACCAACTTTTCCAACACCCTCGAAGGACAGCTCGACGCCAGCGACTATCTGGCCATATCGGGCAAGTGGAGCATGGCTGCCAAGAAGTTGTCGAACCTCAACGAGCATCTGGCCAATGAGCAGGTAGACTTCTCGTTGGAAGACTTACAAAAATACTTGCTGAGAAGGTTCCGTGCCAATGACAAGGCCGGACAGAAGGACACTGCCAACGCTGTGGCAAAGCAGATATGCGAGCTTTTAGACTCGGCCATCATCAGGTCGCAGCGCATAGATGCCGAGGAACAGGAGACCATCAGAGAGAAGGAAGACCAGCTTCTCTTGCAACAGAAGCGACTGACCAAAAGCCGCACCATAGGCCTGTTCTCCGCCATCTTGCTGTTGAGCATATTCTTCACCGTCTACACCATCATCCGCCATCGCTCTCAGCGCCATCTGGCACAGGCCCACAAGGAACTGAAAAAGGCATACAGCCAGCTCGAGGAAACGACCACCATCAAGGAACGCATGGAGAGCGAGCTGCGCATTGCGCGCAACATTCAGATGTCGATGGTGCCCAGTAAGTTTCCCAAGAGGCTCGATATGTTTGCCTCGATGACGCCTGCCAAGGAAGTGGGCGGCGACCTCTACGGCTATCTGCTGCAAGACAACCAGCTCTACTTCTGCATTGGCGACGTGAGCGGCAAAGGCGTGCCGGCATCGCTGTTCATGGCACAGACCACACGACTCTTCCACACCTTGGCTTCGCAACAGATGATGCCTGCGGAGATTTGCACCCGCATGAACAAGGAACTCTCGGGAGAAGACAACGTCAACGGCATGTTCGTCACGCTCTTCCTCGGCCTGCTCGACCTCAGCACGGGCCATCTGTCATTCTGCAACGCCGGTCATAACCCGCCCGTCATCGACGTTCGCAGCCAACATGCCGAAATGATTAGCATGGAGACGAATGCGCCCATTGGACTGTGGCCGGAACTTGAATACATTGGCGAGGAAATAGACTCTATACGCGGCCGAAGCCTGTTCCTCTACACCGACGGCCTGACCGAAGCCGAAAACAAACAGCAGGAACAGTTTGGCGACGACCGGCTGGTGGAGTTCATACGCAGCCATCAGTTCGACAATGCCCAACAGGTAGTCGCCCAACTCCAACAGGAGGTGGAAACGCATCGACAAGGCGCCGAGCCTAACGACGACCTTACGTTGTTCTGTATTTTTGCTTAGTAAGTCAAGTGCTGTAAGACATCCCAGCCTGTCTCGCCCGTCAGCGAAAAGGTGTTCTGACTCTCCGTTACAAAGAAGTCGCCTTCCATCTCCGTCACCTTGTTGCGCTCAACGGGCACATTCTCAAACTCCTTCTGCATGATGACGTTATCGTCTTTGTCGAGGGCCGACACGCGCAGGTTCAACTTGCCAGTATCGCCCTTCAGGAAGGTATAAATCGACATAGACAGCGGAGCCTTGTAGCCAGTGACATTATAACGTTTGGTCTGCTGCGAATTGACGTCGGCACCATAACCCGTCACGGCATTGAGCACGCCGGTGCCGCCGGTGTAGAAGAACTCAATGGTGGCCAGTTCGGCAGGCAGTTCGTCGTTGATAGTGAAGTTCACTCTGGTCGTTGCCCTCATGAGCACGATGTCGTGCTCTTTGGCCTCTTTCGTGACTTCGATGTCGCCATAATAATAGAAGGTATCGGAGTAGCTCAGCTTGTTCGTAAACTGTATGTTCTCAGGGTCAGACACCACCGGATTGCCGCCATAGCTGCTATGAGCCAGCACCATCAGTTTGTAGGTGCCGGGGGTCAGCGAAAATGCCACCTGCCCATAGTCGGCATCGCCTTTTGTATGTTCATCGCTCTTTATCTGCGACTTGCCCACCACCTTCTCGCCATCTTTATAAATCACGAAATTCAGGCGCG
>CAMOTK010000111.1 GCA_946625715.1 uncultured Prevotella sp.
AGCAGGTTGTTGCGCACGTGGCCCAGGTGCAGCGGCTTGTTGGTGTTGGGGCTGCTATATTCAATCATGACGAGCGGAGAAGTCTCGTTTGCACGCTTCGTGCCGTAGTCCGGGTCCTGGTCGATGGCCTGCAGCAGCTGCAGCCAGGCGCCGCCGCCCACGCTGAGGTTCAGGAAGCCCTTCACCACGTTGTATTTCTCTACGGCGCTGCAGTGCTCCTTCAGGTAGCTGCCCAGCTCCTCGGCGGTCTGCTCGGGGCTTTTGCGGGCCATCTTCACAAAGGGGAACACCACGAGCGTGAGGTTGCCCTCAAACTCGCTGCGCGTCTTCTGTAACTGCACCATCTTGTCGGTGGCGTCCTGTCCGTACAGCTCTTTCACTGCCTGCTTGGCAGCCTGGCTGATTAAAGTCTCTATACTCATGTTGGTTGTTCTATAATCTTTTTACGGCTGCAAAGGTACACAAAAAAAATCATTTGGCCGTGTTTTTACTCAAAAAGTGTAGCAGCCGAACGACTTGTAGCCCAGGCTGTATTCGCGGTGGCCCAGGGCTTCCGACTTCGTAGGCTGGCCGTTGGCGGTCTGTTCGATGCACTGCAGCAGCTGGTCGCGCAGCTCGTGCAGGGTGCGCCCCTCGCTGATGATGGCACCCGCGTTGAGGTCCATGTCGTCGGCCATGTGCTGGTAGGTCACGGGGTTGGAGCACACCTTCACCACCGGCGCAATGGCCGAGCCGGCCACCGACCCGCGCCCTGTGGTGTAGAGCACCAGATGGCAGCCCGAGGCTATCATCTCCATGATTTCGGCATTGTCGTTGATGTTGGGGAAGCCCCAGCGGGCCTCGCCGTCGGGCACCACGTCCATCAGGTAGAGTCCGCCCTTCGGCGGTTGCTGGGCGGGGTAGATGAGGTCTTCAATGGGGCGCTCGCCGCTCTTGCAGTACGAGCCCAGCGACTTCTCCTCGATGGTGGTCAGTCCGCCCTCGGCGTTGCCGGCCGAGAAGCTGTCGTGCCCCATCTTCTTGTAGTAGCGGTCGGCTTTCACAATACAGTCGTAGAGCCGCTGGCCCACCTCGGGTGTCCGTCCGCGACGGCGCAGCAGGTGCTCGCAGCCCACGAGTTCGCCCGGCTCTTCAAAGATGCACGTAGCCCCCTGGTCTACCAGCCAGTCGAAGGCGGCGCCCACGGTGGGGTTGGCCGTGATGCCGCTGCACGCGTCGCTGCCGCCGCACACGGTGCCCACCACCAGCTCGTGCCACGCCATGGGCACGCGCTGCTGCGCCCGTAGTCGACCGAGCATCTGCTCAACGGCCTCGATACCTTTATTAATAGAAGTGGTGGTGCCGCCCTCGTCTTGAATGACGATGAGCTCGGCGGGTCGACCGCTCTCCTCGATGGTGCGCTTCAGCGTCTGGCGCTGGAAATTCTCGCAGCCCAGCGACACGATGAGCACGCCGCCCACGTTGGGGTGGGTGCACAGGCGGCGCATCACCTGTTCGGCATAGTCGTTGGGGGCGCAGCCGCTGAACCCAATCAGGTGCACGTCGTCGGTGGGGAAGTGCTGCGCCACCCGTTCGGCCACGTGGTGGGCACACTCCACGAGGTAGGTCACGAGCACCACGTTGCGGATGCCCTTGCGGCCGTCGTTTCTGAGATATCCTTGCATCACATTCTCAATGATCAATTCTCAATGGTCAATATCTTGTAAGAGACGCAGTTGTCGTGGATGAGGTCCCAGTCGAGCTCTACGCCCACGCCGGGTGCCTTCGGCACAGTGATGTTGCCATTGGCGTCGATGGGCAGCAAGCCCTTCATGGGGAACTGGAAGTCCTCTTCGGGCACGAAGTACTCGAACCACTTGCAGTTGCGGATGGCGCACGACACGTGCAGGTTCACGATGTCCATGTAGTTCATCGTCGTGGTGTGAATCTCGCAGTTCATGCCGAAGCTCTCGGCCAGGTGGGCAATCTTCAGTGTGCCCGTGATGCCGCACTTCCACGACACGTCGGCCCGCACAATGTCGGCCGCCTTCTGGTTGATGACCTGCGCCACGCCCCAGTGGCAGCCGCGCGTGGTCTCGGTGGCTGCAATGGGCAGGTCGAGCGCTTCGCAGAGCTGCGTGTACTTATAGAGTTCAAAGTCGCGGAAGGGCTCTTCCAGCCAGATGTAGTTCAGGCGCTCCAGCTGGCGACCAACGCGGATGGCCTCGTCGAGCGTGTATTCAGCCACGGGGTCGCTCATCAGGCCGAAGTCGGGGCCAACGGCCTTGCGCAGGTTCTCGTGTATCTGCATGTCCATCTCCACGGGGCCGCAGGGATGCACCTTGTAGCACTTGATGCCGCGCTTCTGGTAGAACAGGGCCTCGTCGATGTACTCCTGCTCGGTGGGGTGGAACAGACCGCTGGCATAGACGGGCAACTGCTCGCGATAGGCACCGATATACTGGTAGAGCGGCAGTCCGGCGGCCTTGGCACAGATGTCCCACAGGGCCACGTCGATGGGGCCGGGCAGGTAGACGGGGAAGAACGTCAGGTGGCGGTCGATGTTCCACAGCTCGTGCCAGATTTTCTCGCGGTCGTAGGGCGAGCGGCCTAGTACCACGGGCGCAATGTTGTCGTGGATATAGGCCTCGGTCACGTTGCCCGAGCGGGCGGCCAGCGCCGTGGCAATGCCTTCAATGCCGTTGTCGGTGGTCAGTTTCAGCACCAGGACGTCCCAGTCCATCTGGCTCTTGCCCTTGCGCTTGTCGTCGAAGAGGCACTTCTGGCGGCGCACCCACCAGGTCTCTATTTTCTGAATAATCATGGTTCTTGGGGTTGTTGGTAGTTTGAGATAATGTTCTGTACGTGCACGTGTTCGCCGGCCGCAATGTCGCGGGTGGCACTGCCGATGGGCAGACCGTACTTCAGCACGTGCTCGCCCTGGCCGATGGGCGTGAGTGCCACCTTGTGGCCGAAGCCGATGTCGCTCTGCAGCGTGAGCCGCTGGCCCTTGAAGTCGAGCACGTCGCCCTGCTTCATGTCTTGCAGCAGCACGCCTACGTTGTCGGCCGGATGCAACTGGATGATTTTGTTCATGCTTCTTTCAGGTTGATTTGACGGATGGGCACGAAGAGCTTCAGCGTGAGCCAGGCCAGCAAGTACATGCAACTGGCAATCATGAAGATGGTGGTGTAGCTGCCCGTCCACTCCAGGATGAGGCCCACAAACGAGGATGCTAAGGCACCGCCCACGGCGCCGCCCACGCTGCTGATGCCCGTCATGGAACCTACCACCTGCTTGGGGTAGACGTCGGACACGATGGTGAAGATGTTGGAAGCCCATGCTTGATGGGTGCTGGTGGCCAAGCCGATGAGCAGCACCACCACCCAGATGTTGTGGATGTAGGGCACGGCATTGAGCGGCAGTACCAAGAGCGCAAACAGCAGGATGGTGGTCTTGCGGGCAAAGTCGATTGACCGGCCGCGCTTGATGAACTGCGACGAGACGGCTCCGCCGTAGATGCCGCCGAAGCTCGACATGGCATAGATGAGGATGAGCGGCAGCACCGTGGCTTTCAGGTCAACGCCATGCACCTTGTTCAGGTAGTCGGGCGTCCAGAACAGGAAGAACCACCACACCCAGTCGGTGACAAAGCGCGAAAAGACGATGGCGTAGGTCTGAGGGTAGCGGAACAGCTGTTTCCACGAGAGGCGCTTGCCCGTCGCCGGCTCTTCCTGCTCCTCGTCGGAGTGGATGTAGGCCAGTTCGGCAGCGTTCACGTGCTTGTTGTCTTCGGGCGAACGGTAGATGAGCCACCAGGCCACCACCCAGATGAAGCCCAGCATACCGGTGACGATGAACGCCCAGCGCCAGCCCCACTGCAGCGTGATGGCAGCCACGATGATGGGCGCAATGATGGCACCGATGGTCGAGCCCGAATTGAACAGGCCGGTGGCATAGGCGCGGTCGCGCTTGGGAAACCACTCGGCAATGGTCTTCACGGCGGCGGGGAAGTTGCCGGCCTCGCCCATGCCCAAAATGGCACGGGCAGCACCGAAGCCCACCACCGAGCGCACAAAGGCATGAACCACGGCACCCAGGCTCCACACCACGATGGCGATGGAGTAGCCCAGCTTGCTGCCCAGTCGGTCGAGCATGCGGCCGCACACGAGCATGCCGATGCCATAGGCCACCTGGAAGGCGGTGACAATGTAGCCGTAGTCGGCCTCGCTCCAGCCTAAGTCCTCTTGGATATATGGCTTCAGCAGACCGATGACCTGGCGGTCGATATAATTAATGGTGGTGGCAAAAAACAGCAGGGCCACCACCGTCCATCTCACGTTAGTGCGCTTCTCCATTGTTTAGAAAGCTTCCGATGCGCCGGCATCGACGGGAAGGAAAACACCATTCACGTAGCTGCCTGCAGGCGAAGCAAGGTAGAGGGCGGCATAGCCGATGTCTTCGGGCTGGCCGAACGTCTTCATGGGGATGCGGCGCAGAATGTTGGCCTTGCGCTGCGGGTCTTTGTCGGTGGCTTGGTGGAACATGGGGGTGTCTATCCAGCCCGGTGCTATGGTGTTCACACGCACGCCCTTTGGCGACAGCTCTGCCACCAAGCTGCGCTGCAGACCGAGGATGGCCGACTTGGCCGTGGTGTAGGCCACCACCTGTTCCATGCCCATGATGGCGGTCATGGAGCTGATGAGAATAATGTTGCCGCGGCCGCGCTCGACCATCAGCTTGGCAAACTCGCGCGACAGGGCGAAGACGCTCATCACGTGTACGTTGAGCACGCCGAGAAACTCCTCGTCGCTCACGTCGAGGGCCCACTTCTTCAGGTGCACGCCGGCACAGTTCACGAGGATGTCAACGGCACCAATTTCCTTCACCAGCGCAGGGATGTCATGCAACTTCGTCACGTCGAAGGCCTTGTACTGGCAGTGGTCGCCCAGCTGCTGCTGTGCATGGCGCAGCTTCTCTTCGTTGCGGCCGATGATAATCACGTCGGCACCTGCCTCAATAAACACTTTGGCGATGCCAAAACCAAGGCCGCTGCCGCCGCCCGTCACTACGGCACGCTGGCCGTCAATTCTGAATGCTTTCATATCTGTTTTTTGCTTTTTGGAACTTCTTTTTCTTACATGATACCAAACTTGGCAAAGGCCTCTACGGTGCTCATGCCCTGCTCTAAGGCCTGCTTCACCTGCTTCTCGCCACGTGCCTTCTCAATAGCGCCGGCAAAGGCTTCTTCCTCGGCCTCGCGCGGCACGATGATGACGCCGTCGAGGTCGCCAAACACAATGTCGCCCGGACGCACGGGAATGCCGCCGAACTCGATGGGCACGCGGTAGTCGATGACCTTGCCGCGCGGACCTTGGTCTTGGGCATAGGTGCCCTGCGAGAAGGTGGGGAAGCCGAGGCGAAGAATCTCGTTGGTGTCGCGCGAGAAGCCGTCGACCACGGCACCGGCCGCTCCGATGGCAATGGCGCGGGTGCTCATCAGTCCGCCCCAAAGGGCATAGCGGGGCGACGAGCCTGAGCAGATGTACACCTCGCCGGGCTGCAACTGGTCGAGCGCTTCAAACATGATGCCGAAGGGCTTCTTCATCACGTCGAGCTGGCCGGCTTCCTGCCGCTCGGCAAAGACGTCGGCCTCGAGCACAGGCATTGCGCGGCCGATGACCACCATGTCGCGGCGCAGAGGTTTAATGTGTGGGGGGAGAAACTGGTGCAGGTAGCCCATTTTGTCGAGCACGTCGCCGACGAGGGCCGTAAACAATTCGTTTTTGGCGATACTGAACAACTCGTTGTCGTCCTTCCAAAGCTTTGTCTTCATTGTTTTTAGGGGTTTAATAGTAAGTTTGCGTGCAAATTTACGTAAAAAAAGGAGTAAATAGCTATTTTTTGAGAAAAAAGTTTGAGATATTAAAAGATTTGTCGTAATTTTGTCCGTAAATATAATCAAACTACTTTAACTAAACATTTATGAAAAGACAATCACTTCTAAACGTTCTCCGTAAGGAGAGAATGCTGACTATACTCGCATGTATGGCAGCACCATTGTTTGTGATGGCCAATGACATTCATGTGGCCACAACGGGTAGCGATACCAACGACGGTTCGGAGGCTGCTCCGCTGCTCACCATCCACAAGGCTGTGGAAATGGTACAGCCCGGCGACCGCATCCTTATTCACGAAGGTACCTACATGATTTCTCAGCGCATAAAAATTCCTGCACTGAACACCAATCCCGACCTGCGCTGCGAGATGCGCGCCTGGCCGGAAGATGCCGTCGGCAAGGTCATCATCGACGGTTCGAACATGCAGCCGGCCAGCGAGATTGAGTTCAAGCAGTCGCGCTGTATCTACGTGAACCATCTGGCCAACTACTGGACGTTCTATGGCCTGGTGCTGCAGAACGCCAAGGACAACGGCATGAAGATGGAAGGCTCGTACAACATCGTGGAGCGCTGCGTGTTCCGCTACAACAACGACACCGGCCTGCAGATTGGTATGTACAAGGACTTCTCGATTGAAGAGACCAAGTCGTTCCCCGTCAGCGGCACACCGCAGTTCAATCCCAACTACAGCTATTGTCGCGGCAACGTGGT
>CAMOTK010000112.1 GCA_946625715.1 uncultured Prevotella sp.
TTTTACTTTTCTAGAATGACGAGTCCGGAAGTGTTAAATTTCGGCAGTTTTTCTTTACAAACAGCTGCTCACTGGATTGTTTGAGCGTATTTGAAAGCACCGTTAAAAAAGACAAAAATCGGGGCGTTTTAACAGAAAAAGTCGGGGAAGTGAACTTTTTGTGCACTCTAAGGGGCTAATTTTGCACCCAGAAAACCGTGAGACGCAAGTCGAAAAGATATGAAACTTAATAATTGTAACCATGAAAACACGAACAAACTTTGAAGAGGTCATGCAGCGGCGGGAGCGCCGCCGCATGACCGAGCATTGTCTGGCCGACGCTCTGGGCGGTCTGCTGGCCCACTCGGGCGATGAGCAGCTGCAGTGGCGCGGCTCGCTGACCGACCTGATGGAGCTGGTGGGCGTGGTGGCCCGCGCCGGACTGCTCTACAACGACGAGGGGCAGCCGCTGTGCTTTGCCGAGCTGGCGAGGCTCACGTGCCGGGTGCTGCACGTGCGCCTGCCCCGCAATCCGCGCAACTTCCTGCTGCGGGCAACGCGGCGCAAGGGCCTGCGCAGCTTGACGCTTGTGGAGCGCTGCGAGCGTCTGCTGGCCGAGAATGGCGAATGTTCTATGAACACATTATTTAATATTAACCCTAAAAAAACAAGTAAAGAACCATGAAAACAACGAAAATGAATCTGGAAGAAAGACTGTCGGAGCACTTCACGCTCAAGGAAATGACGCGCTCGGCCACGGCCCTGCGACTCAACATTGACAACACGCCGCCGGCAGCGGTGGTCGACAATCTGCGACGGCTCTGCGTTCACGTGCTCGAGCCGCTGCGCCGGCGCTTCGGCATTATCCGCATCACCAGTGGCTACCGCTGCGAGGAGCTGAACAGGAAGGTGGGGGGCGTGAGCAACTCGCAACACACCAAGGGCGAGGCGGCCGACATCCACACGGCCTCGATGGCCGAGGCGCGCAAGTACTACGACTGGCTGCAGCAGAACGCGACGTTCGACCAGCTGCTGCTGGAGCGGCGCATGGGCAACGGCTGCTGCTGGCTGCACGTGAGCTACAAGAATCCGGCACGCGGCGCAAACCGCCAGATGGCGCGGTTCATGAAGGTGTAAAATGCGACATCGCTGGAAAAGTACGCATTTTTTTTGAGTAATTCGGAAAAAAATGGTATTTTTGCAGCAGAATGAAGATTGGAACGATTGAACTGGGCGAGCGCCCCGTCTTCCTGGCACCGATGGAAGACGTCACTGATATAGGTTTCCGACTGCTGTGCAAGCGCTTTGGCGCAGCTATGGTCTACACCGAGTTCGTATCGGCCGAGGCCCTCATACGCAACGTGGCTGCCACGGAGCGCAAGCTGACCATCTGCGACGAGGAGCGGCCCGTGGGCATACAGATCTACGGGCGCGACATCGACGCGATGGTCGAGGCGGCGCGCATTGTGGAGCAGGCAGGGCCCGACCTGATAGACCTGAACTTCGGCTGCCCCGTGAAGAAGGTGGCCGGCAAGGGCGCGGGCGCGGGCATGCTACAGCAGGAGAACCTGCCGAAGATGCTGGAGATTACGCGGCGCGTGGTCGATGCCGTCAGGTTGCCCGTCACGGTGAAGACGCGCCTGGGCTGGAACCACGAGCAGCTCGTCATCACCACGCTGGCCGAGCAGTTGCAGGACTGCGGCATACAGGCGCTGACCATCCACGGCCGCACGCGCAGTCAGATGTACACGGGCGAGGCCGACTGGACGCTCATCGGCGAGGTGAAGCGCAACGAGCGCATCCACATACCCATCATCGGCAACGGCGACATCCACTCGCTGGCCGAGGCCGACCAGGCGTTCGACCGCTATGGCGTCGATGCAGTCATGATAGGCCGCGCCACGTTTGGCTGCCCCTGGCTGTTCAGCCGCCAGGAGCTCACGCTCGACGAGAAGCTCGACGTGCTGAAGGAGCAGCTGCGCATCAATGTGGAGCGGCTCGACGAGACGCGCGGCATTCTGCACACCCGCCGACACCTGGCCGCCACGCCCATCTTCAAGGGCATTCCCAACTTCCGCCAGACGCGCATCGCCATGCTTCGGGCCACGAAGATGGACGAGCTGCTCGGCATTCTTGACGACATCAGAACCCAATTAGCATGAAACGACTACTGGCTACACTCTGCATTGCACTGGCACTCCTGCCCATACAGGCGCAGGAGATGGTCGAGGTGGCACGCTACAATGCCACCAACGGCCTGCAGGGGCGCCTCACGCAGCTTCTGGAAGACCGCAACGGCATGCTCTGGATAGCCACGTGGAACGGACTCTGCCGCTTCGACGGCTACGAGTTCCAGCAAATGAAGCCGCAGGCCGGCGATGGCTGCACGATGACTACCGACCGGATACGCAACATCTGGCTGGGACAGAACGACAACATCTACTGCCAGACCGACGATGGCATCTATCGGTTCGACATACGCACCTACCAGTTCTTCGACCTCCGCTCGAAGGCCGAGCAACAGGAAGCCATGCGACTGAGCAAAATCTACAAGGGCCGCGGCGAGTTCAACGGGCAGTTCATACGCTTCGTCGACTCCGAAGGGCTCGACTGGCGCATCGTCAACAACAACCTGGTGTGCATGGCACCCGTGCGCCGCCCCATGAAGATGTTGCCGCAAGAACACCCGTCGATGGTGCGCTGCCTGACCAAAGACAGCAAGGGGCGCATCTGGGTGGCCAACCGCGACGACCAGACCGTCAGACTCTTCAACGCCGACGGCTCGCCCATCAGCTATCTCACGGCCAGCGGCCGCCTCTCGCAGAGCTACGCCCCGTTTGGCTTCTCGCCCTACGCTATCACTCAGGCCAGCGACGGCAGCTTCTGGCTGGGCTGCAAGCCGGGCGGCATCCTGCGCCTGACGGAGACGGGCGCGGGCTTCAAAGTGGACCTCATCGACAGCAAAGAAACCGTCTACGACATCACCGAAGACCGCCAGCACCGCCTCTGGGTGGGCACCTTCGACCACGGACTGGCCTACATAGAGCAGCCTGCGGCCGAGCAGCCACGGCTGACGTTTCTGGCCGGCGACTATCCGAACACCACATCCAAGCGGGTGCGCTACATACACATCACGCCCAACAACGTGATGCTGGCCGCCACCACTGGCGGTCTGCTCGTGGCCCAACTGCAGAAAGACGCGGCCAAGACCCGCTTCAACGTACACCGAAAGGAGCCACAGCGCGAAAACAGCCTCAGCTGCAACGCCACGATGGACATTGTGGAGATGGCCGACGGCCGACTCTTCGTCAGCACCGAGACGGGCGGCATCAACGAGATTGTGTCTACCGACCTGCTCGCCCCGTCGCTCAACTTCCGCCACTACGACCGGAAAAACAGCCTGCTGCCCACCGACATGGCCATCGCCATGACCCGCAGCGGCAACCAGCTGCTCGTGGTGAGCAACACGCAGTTCTTCCTCTTCGACCCCGACAACGGCATGGTGCGCAATTTCGACCACCGCTTCTTCCACCAGGTGGTCCAGTTTGCCGAGGTCAGCCCCCTGCAACTCTCTGCCGACCAGTGGCTCTTTGCCACCAACGAGGGCGCCTTCACGCTCAACACCGACGAGATGAAGCGTACATCCTACCAGCCGCCCTTGCTGCTCACGGCACTCACCATCCAGAACGGTACGCCACAGCTCAACGTCAGCGACCTCGACACCCTGCGCCTCGCGCCCGATGAGCGCAGCTTCACCCTGCAGTTTGCGGCTCTCGACTATGCCAACCCCGCGGCCATCAGCTACCAGTTCCGACTGGGCAAGGACACCACCCGCTGGAACAACATCGGCCACGACCACAGCGTGACGCTGCTCGACATGGAACCCGGCACCTACCAACTGGCCATACGCTCGACCAATGCCGACGGCCAGTGGATTGACAACACCCGCCAACTGACCATCGTCGTGGAGCCCACGTTCTGGGAAACGTCGCTGGCCAAGCTCTTGCTGGTGCTCACCACCATCGCCGTGGTGGGCGCAGTGGCCTACACCGTTATTTATATACGCCGCATCAACCGCCGGCAGAAAGAGACGCTACAGCAGTATCTGGCCCTGCTCGAAGCTCGCGAACAGCATGCTGAGCCTGACGAAAAAGCTGAAACGGCCGAAGAAGCTGAGCCGGTTGCCAACGAAAGCACGCCAGACACCAGCAGCAAGAAGCCCGAGGCCGACGACCCCTTCATGCGCCGCCTCATAGCCTTCGTCGAGGAGAACATCGGCAACAGCGACGCCGACGTAGGCATGATGGCCGAGGCTTGTGCCGTCAGCCGTTCGGGCTTGCAGCGCAAGGTGAAGCAGCTCATGGGCATCACACCCATCGACTTCATACGCGAAGCGCGCCTCAAGCGTGCCGGACAGTTGCTCAGCCAGGGCTCATTGCCCGTGAGCGACGTGGCTTTCCGCTGCGGATTCAGCGACCCGAAGTACTTCAGCCGCTGCTTCAAGCAGACCTTCGGCGTGTCGCCTTCCGACTACAAAAACGCGCGGTCCTAAAGCCCTTCCAGCGACTGCTGACGCAAAATCACCCCGTTCTGCGCCATTTTTCCCCCTCTTTTGCAGCAAAAACAATGGCTTTTGCTGCAAAATACTCCTATTAAACAAAAAAAAACACCGTAACTTTGCAACCGGAAATGTAAGAACTAAAACTAAAAATAAAACCAAACATCATGAAACAAAAAATCATTCTACTCCTCGCTGCCATCCTCATGGCAGGCGCAGTGGCTACCAACGCCAAGAAAGTGCACACCCTTGGCGACTCGACCATGGCCCCCTACGACGAGAAAGCCACCGTCACACGCGGCTGGGGCATGTACTTCGGACAGTTCCTTACCAACGGCTGGACATCTGTTAATTACGCGAAAGGCGGGCGCGACACCTATTCGGGCTATAGCGAACTGTGGGCCACCGCCAAGAAGCAGGTGCAGCAGGGCGACTACGTCATCATCACCTTCGGTCACAACGACGAAAAGAACTCAGGCATGGATGGCTATCAGCTGCGCGACTACTATCTGAGCATCGGCGACAATGCCAAGGCGGCCGCCGTCGACCTGCGCGGTTCCATTCCTTCTACTACCTACAAGCAGAACCTGGGCAAGATTGTCGACGAGGCTAAGGCTCTGGGTGCCATACCCATCATCTGCTCGCCAGTGTGCCGCAGCTATCTCAACGGTACCACAATGGCCCGCAACGGCCGTCACGACCTGGGCGATAACTACCAGATACTCACCGAAAAAGGCCCCGTGGCCGGTCCGAAGCTGCCTGCCGACGACCATACCATGGACTATGCCTACCAATCTGAGCAGCTGGCCAAGGAAAAGGGCGTCAGCTTCATCGACCTAACCAAGGCCACAATGGAACTCTACGCCAGCTACGGTTCGCGCGCCAAGTGCGAAGAACAGCTCTTCGACGGACAGGGCTCTACCCACTTCAACACCACGGGTGCACTGCTGGTGGCCCGCGAGTGCGCCCGACTGATGAAGGCTCAGGGCATTATGGCCAACGACATCGTGCTGCCCGTTGACCTCAGTGTGTCGCCTGCCACGGGCAACTTCGGACAAGCCTACAAGGGTCAGACACTCACCAAGGAGTTCACACTCAACGGCTTCGGCCTCTCGCCCGAGGAAGGCACTGTCAGTATCACGGCTGCTGAAGGCGTAAAACTCTCGCTCGACAAGGCCGAATGGCAGAACCAACTGAATGTGAGCTACACTTCTTCTACACTCATCAAGACGTTCTATGCACAGATTGAACTGACAGCTAATGGCGACTTCAGCAGCAAAATCACCGTGGCTCAGGGCACAAAGACCATTGAGATTCCCGTTACGGCCACTGCTGTCGTACTGGAAGGTGGTGCCGAGGTGAGTGTCAATTGGCAACTGGTGAGCGACGATAGCTACGAGCTCAATGGCCCGGCCATCGTGGTGCCGCAGACATTCAAGGGTATGTATGTGCAGCGCTATTCTGCACCAAACGCCAATACCGTGTGGCCTGCTGAGAGTGGCTACGACGCTTCGCACAAGACACAGCGCAACCTGCTCACTGGCGACGCATGGCCTGCCGATGAAATCGACGACAACCCCGAACGCTACATTGAGTGGGGCCTGAAGCCTACAGCAGGTATGGACCTAAAAGTCGACCTCATCAGTCTCTATGTCTGTGGTTGCGGTGGCAACGGCATGTGCTGCCACATCTATTACTCTACCGATAATTTCGAGACCCGAACCACCATGTTCGAAATGAAGAAGATGCCGGCCAACAACATGCAGTATGTCGAGGCCAAGCCCGTGCTCACGGTCAAAGACGGTCAACAGCTGCTTGTGCGCGTCTATCCCTGGTACAACGGTGCCGCCACAGGCAAGACTATCTGCCTGAGCGACCTCAAGATTCACGCCATGGCCGTCACAGCCGACCCTGCCGGCATCAAGGCAATTGACAATGGACAATTGATAATGGACAATTCCGCTGTCTACTACTCGCTCGACGGCAAGCGCCTCAGCCAGCCCAGTCGCGGCCTGAACCTGGTGCGCCAGAGCGACGGCTCGTTCAAGA
>CAMOTK010000113.1 GCA_946625715.1 uncultured Prevotella sp.
ACGAGATTGACGGCATCATCGTGTCGCTGCCCAACTTCGGCTTCGAGATTGGCATTATCAACGCCATCAACGATGCCGAGCTGAACGTGCCCATCATGGTGCAGGCCTGCGACGATGAGAACGACAAGGTGGACCTCGACAGCCGCCGCGACGCCTTCTGCGGCAAAATCTCGGTGTGCAACAACCTCTACCAGTATGGCATCCCCTTCACCGATACCACCCTCCACACCTATAGCATCTACGACCCGCTGCTGAAGAAAGACATCGACCGCTTTGCCGCCGTCTGTCGTGTGGTCAACGGTCTGCGCCACGCCCGTATCGGCCAGATTGGCACGCGCCCCTTGGGCTTCAACACCTGCCGCGCCTCCGAGAAGCTGCTGCAGCGCAGCGGCATCACCGTGGTGCCCGCCGACCTGAGCGAGATACTCTTTGCCGCCGAGAAGATTAAGGACGACGATCCCCGCTTCATCGAGATGTGCAACCGCACCTGCAACTATGCCGAGGTGCCCGAGAACTATAAGGAGAAGTTAGGCATCCAGGCCAAGTTCAGCGTGGCCGTCGAGGAGTGGATTGAGAAGAACGACGTGCAGGCCGTGGCCATCCAGTGCTGGGACTCGCTCGAAATCAACTATGGCTGCGCTCCCTGCGTGACGATGTCGATGCTGGGCGACAAGCTCATCCCCGCCGCCTGCGAGACCGATATCGCCGGTGCCGTGTCGATGTATGCCCTGACGCTCGCTTCGCAGAAGGCTTCGGCCCTGCTCGACTGGAACAACAACTTCGCCGAAGACCGCAACAAGTGCGTGTGCACCCACTGCGGCAACTATCCGAAGTCGTTTGTGCAGAACGACCTGAAGCTCGGTCCGCTCGGCGTGCTCGGTCGCACCTTAGGCAAGGTGAAGACCTTCGGCGCCGTTTATGCCAAGGTGACCAGCGGCCCCTTCACCTTCTTCCGCATCTCGACCGACGACCCGAAGGGCTGCATCAAGGCCTACCTGGGCAAGGGCGAAATCACCGACGATCCCTACGGAATGGACGGTTGCATCGCCGTGACGAAGGTCGACAACCTGCAGAAGCTCATGAAGTACATCTGCAAGAACGGTTTCGAGCACCACGTAGCCATGGTGCGCACCGATGTGGTCGACATTCTGGAAGAGGCCCTCACCACCTATCTGGGCTGGCCCCTCTATGTACACGAGTAACGGTATGATTTGATATAAAAAAACGACCGCCCGCTTTCCTGCGATTGGAAAGCGGGCGGTTTTCGTTTTGTAGCAATGGCTTATTTGTAGCCATCGTTCTGATAGTCGTCGGCATTGTCGATGAGCAGCAGTTCCTGGTTCATGACAGGACGCAGGTAGAACTCCTTCTTGAAGGTCTTAATCTGCGGGTTCATGGCAGCAATGCGCTCACCCATCAGGCGGAAGCGCTTCAGCGTCTGCCAGCGCTGCCATTCGCCGATAAGCTCGCGGGCATCCTCGTCGAGCAGCAGGTTGGCATTCACGTCGGCTGCAGCTACGTCCATGCTGTGGTCGTGGCCCATGCAGGCACGGTTGCGGACGACGTTCAGTCGCTCGGCAGCCTTCTGGTTGTCGCCCAGACGCCAGTAGATTTCGGCCGAGAGCAGATAGGTCTCAGCCAGACGGTAGACGATGCAGTCGCCCGAGGTGTAGGGCTTCGAGGCGTTGGTGCCCTGGAAGAGTGCCGTGTTCAGGTTCTTCTTCAGCGTGGGGAAGAACTTCTTGGGATTAGCCTGGTCGGCATAGTTGTCCTCGAGGTTGTAAGAACCGTAGCGCAGGGCGTCGCGCTGAGCCTGCGTGAGGTTCTTGCCGCGTGCGATGTACACGGCGGTGTCGCCTTTCTGGATATTGAAGGCCGTATTGCCGGCGCGTGCAGCATCCAGTCCGAAGCGCTTGGCATCGGCCTCCGTCCACTTATAGGCGTTGCCGTCGTTGGGGTTGTTCACGTACCACGTGTCGATGAAGAAAGCCTTGTAGCGGCCGTCCTTCTCGCCGTAGAGGTCGAAGAAGGCCTTCGAGGGCGCCATGTAGCAGTTGCCCTTGGCCAGTCGGTACTCCTTGCCGTTGACGTTGGTCACGGGGTCGTAGGTGGGCTTCATGCCGCCCAGTCCCACGCCGTCGCTGGCATTGTTGTAGGCATCCCAGTGCTTCCACGAGCGGTTGTAGTAGTTGCCGCGGGGGTTGTAGGCCTGAACGCTCGAGTGCGTGACGACGAAGAGGGCCTCGACATTTTCCTTGTTCGATGCAGCGTTGTACTCGTCGAACACGTCCTCAATCTCGTCGTACAGGCGCACGCCGAGTGTAGCCTGGTTGGCGATGAGGTAGTCGGCAGCATCCTTGGCCTTGTTCAGCAGCTCCGTCTTCTTGGCGTTGTCAATGGCGTCGCAGTAGCCGATGGGGTCGGTGTAGGTGCTGTAGGTCAGTGCGGCCTTAGCCATCAGGTGGTAGGCAGCGGCACGAGTGACGTGTCCACGCACCTCCTGAGCTACAGGCAGGTTGGCGATGGCAAACTCCAAATCCTTCAGAATCACGTCATAGAAGTCGTTGACCTTGCTCATGGGCAGGTCGGTGACGGGACTCGTGATGGGCGTGGTGGGCAGATACTTGCCGCCCCAGTACTCAACGATGTTGAACAGACAGTGGGCACGCAGGAAGTGAGCCTCGGCCACGAGCGCATTCTTCTTGGCCTCGTCGAGCCCCTTCACCTTGTCGGCATAGAGGATGGCGGCGTTGCACTGGCTCAGACAGCCGTAGAAGCCGCTGTAGGCCTCGTGGAACATAGAGGTGGTGGCACCGAAGTCGTTGCTGTAGATGAGTGCGCGGCTCCAGTTGCCGTTCGAGCCGCCTTTGACGTCCTGCCAGATGTCGGTGCCGGCCTCAGAGGTGATGATATAGGTGTCTTCTGCCTGTCCGTAGATGATGCGCACCAAATCGAAATAGCATCCGTTGACGAGCTTCTCATATCCGCTGGCAGTAGACCATTCCTGAGCGGTGGAGATGGCCGAAGGGTTCTCCTCGTCCAGACTGCAGCTGCTGAAGGAGAGCATGCTGCTGGCTGCAAGAGCCATAAATAAATATTTCTGTTTCATAATGATAGTCGTTGCTTGATTAGAATGTGACATTGATACCGAAAACGAACTGCTTAGACAGCGGAGCGTCGTCGTCGTCGCCACCCTTCTCGAGGTCGTAGTTCTTCAGATACTTGTTCTTGGCGAAGATGAAGGGGTTGCTGGCCGTGGCATAGACGCGCAGGTTGTTGATGTGCAGTGCCTTGAGTGCGCTCTTGGGCAGCGTGTAGCCCAGGGTGATGTTCTTCACCTTGATGTACGAGCCGTCGAAGTAGTTGAGCGACGAGGTGCCGTTCTGCTGGTAGGGGTCCTGGCTGGCGTTCATGTCGGGGCGCGGATAGCGGGCACCCTGGTTTTCGGGAGTCCAGTAGTCACAGATGGCGGGCGAGGGCGACAGACCGTCGAGGCGGTACCAGCCGGTCAGTCCGTAGCTTATGGTGTGACCCCAGCGGGCAATGAGCTGGAAGCTCAGGTCGAAGTCCTTGAAGAAGAACGCGTTGGTCATGCTGGCCGACCAAGAGGGGTCGGCGTGGCCGATGACCATATAGTCGTCCTTGGTGATTTTCTTGTCCACGTTGCCTTCCTCGTCGGGCTTGTCGTAGACGCGAATCTGTCCGGGCTTGGCGCCATACTCGGCAGCCTCGGCTTCCTGTGCGGTGCCCCAGATGCCCTCGTACTGATAGAGGTAGTAGGTGTGCACGGGCTGGCCCTTGATGAGGTAGTAGTCTCCAAACTGCAGCGGGTCGTCGCTGGTGGTCTTCACCACCTCTTCCTTATTGGTAGAGAAGGTGAACGCCGTGTTCCACTTGAAGTCCTTGGTCACGATGTTGCGGCTGTTGATGGCCAGTTCAAAGCCAGTGTTGCGGGTCTTGCCCACGTTGCTCCAGATTTTGAACGGGCTTGAGGCGTAGCCACCGGTGGCGTAGGGCAGCGACTTCTGGTAGAGCAGGTCCTTGGTGGTGGTGCGATACCAGTCGGCCACAACCTCCAGTCGGCCGTTGAAGAAGCCCATGTCGAGACCAACGTCAATCATCGACGACTTCTCCCATCCCAGGTCGAGGTTGGCCACGTTCTGCGAGTAGCCGCTGTAGGGCTGGGGCACGTCCTGGAAACCGATGGTGCCCGTGCGCGAGTAGTCGAGGGTGGCATATTCGGCGGCGCCGGCGTTACCGGTGACACCGTAGCTCAGGCGCAGCTTCAGGTTCGACAGCCACGACTCAGTGCTCTTCATGAAGGCCTCGTCGCTGATGCGCCATGCGAAGGCGGCAGCGGGGAAGAAGTCCCACTTCTTGCCGTCGGCCAGCATCGACGAGCCGTCCCAGCGTCCGCTCAGGGTGAAGAGGTAGCGGCCCAGCAGGCTGTAGTTCACGCGTGCGGCATACGACATGGTCTGGCTCTGCACGTAGCTCGAACCCACCTGCGGTGTGCCAGTGCCGGCACCCAGGTTGTGGTAGGCATAGCTGTTCTCGTCGAAGTTGTAGGCCGTGGCAATGCTGTACTGGCGGCGGCGCTTCTCCCAGTCGGTGACGCCCGTGAACACGAAGTCGTGGGCCTCGCCCAGCTTCAGGTTGTAGGTCAGGATGTTCTGCCACTGGTAGTTGTAGACAAACGTGTTGGGTGTCGAGGCGGTCGAGCCGGTGGCCAGGCCGTTGAACGACTTGTTGCCCACGAAGGTGCCCTGAGCCGTGTTGCGGAACTGTCCGCCGAGAATCGACTTCAGCGAGAGTCCTGCCACGGGCTTCACCTCAACGTAGGCCTGCGGCGTCACGTTCAGCGTCTTCGTGTTGCTCACGTATTCGCCCGGGTTCATGTCGGCCAGCGGGTTGATGTCGGCCGTGTTGCCGCCCACGGGGTAGACCACCATGTCGCCGTTCTCATCGTAGGGCGTGCCGAGTGGCGGCGTGCAGATGATGCGGTTCCAGAGTCGGCCGTTCATGTGGTTGTAGTTCTGGTACGAGGCATAGAGGTTGATGCCGTAGTCAATGAAGCGGTTGGCCTTGAAGTCGAACTTTGCACGCATGCTGTAGCGCTGCATGTCCTCGTCTTTGATGAGGCCCTTCGTGTTGTTGTAGCCCAGCGAGATGTAGCTGCTCATGCGGTCGTTCGAGAAGTTGGTCGACAGGTTGTAGTTCTGCGTGCTGCCCGTGCGGGTGGCCAGGTCGAACCAGTCTACCCACTTGTTGCCCTGAATCAGGCCCCAGAGGTAGTCGGGGAAGATGCTGGCGTCGTCGGCCGGCGAGTTCCACTGGCCCTGCGTCTTGGCAGCCTCGCGGCGGAAGTTGATATAGTCGTCGCCGGTGTTCATCTTCGGGAACGACGTGACGGTGTTCACACCCACATAGGCATCGAGGTTGATGCTGAACTTGTCCTTCTGCGGGTTCTTTGTCGTGATGAGAATCACACCGTTGGCGCCGGCCGAACCGTAGATGGCCGTCGACGATGCGTCCTTCAGCACCTCAATGCTCTCAATGTCGTTGGGGTTCAGTTCCTCGAACGAGCCTTCCATGCCGTCGACAATGATGAGCGGCTCGTTGTTGCCATAGATAGAGCGGTTGCCGCGCAGCGTCATCTTCAGTTCGCCGTTCAGCTCGCCCGTGGTGCGGGTGATGTCGAAACCGGCCACCTGGCCCTGCACAGCCTCCATCACGTTGTAGGTAGGCGTCTTGAGCAGTTCGGCGCTCTTCACCGACGACACGCTACCCGTGAGGTCGCGCTTCTTCATCGTGCCGTAGCCGATGACCACCACGTCTTCCAGGCCCATCACGTCGGGCTCCATGCTGATGTTCATCTGGCCGCCGCCAGCCTGCACGGTCAGCGTCTTATAGCCCGTGTACGACAGCTGCACGTGCTTCTTGCCGGCCGGAAGCTGCAGCGAGAAATTACCGTTCAGGTCGGTAATGGCACCGGCATTGGCACCCACGGCCTTCACAGTCACACCAATCAAAGGCTCGCCGTTTTCGTCGACGACGTGACCTTTCACCACCTTGACTTGTTCAACTGCATTGACAGTTGGCGGGGTCGTTTGCTCTGCCCAGGCCGTTGCAGGCACGCACAGGCCTGCCAGTCCCAACATAGCAGAGAACCCCATCAAGTACATTTTTGAGTTTTGGTTCATTGTTTTGTTTTTTAGATTATTAATAGTAGTAATTAGGAAAAAGTTCCTTATATATAACGAATAAACACCCAAATTGTACTCATTCCTTTCTGTAAAAAATGGTGCTGCCGACCAATGTCAACGCCCCCGACAGCCGCAAGGGTTGTCGGGGGCGTTTGTCTGGTTCAGCGAGGCGCGTGCGCCTCGCGGTCTACGGACGCTCGTCGCCATCGGGGTTGGTGCCGCCGCCAGAAGGCTGGTCGGAACCCGACTCGCTCGAGAAGCCGTCGGTGACGCCGTCGCCCAGCTGGTCGATGCCCACCTTCGCGGTGGTCCTGGCCAGGTTGGTCGAGCTGAGGTCGTAAGCGTGCGACTGGTTGGGC
>CAMOTK010000114.1 GCA_946625715.1 uncultured Prevotella sp.
CATTGAACATTGAACTTAGCTCTCTATATTGTTCAAACACGTTGCTTAGGGGCACGGTGATGTCTATCCATTGGGCATCGCTGGGCAGCAGCCTCGCCACAATCTCGTGGTGGCGCTTACCGCCCGAGAACACCCGCCCGCTCTTGATTATCTCCATGACCTCTGGCGGAAACCACGGCCGCGGATTGTCCGTAATCCCAATAACCACAAATCTAATCATAATTCTCAATTATCAATTCTCAATTCTCTCACAAGTCTCTCCCCGGTTTCAGCTGAGCGGCATCGTCGAAGGTGAGAATAGCGTTGCACAGCGTGGCAGCCAGGTTGCTGCCGCCCTTGCGCCCTTCGACAATGATTTTCGGAATCGCCTTGAACGGCTTCACCATGTGCTTCGACTCGCGCACATGCACAAACCCTACGGGCGCGGCAATGATGCCGGCAGGCTGCGCCTTGCCCTTGCGCACCAGGTCGCACAGTTCCATGAGCGCCGTGGGGGCATTGCCGAAGGCGAAGAGCGCCTGCGGATGTTCCTCGACGGCCAGACGTATGCCGGCCTGCGTGCGGGTGATGCCCTCGCGCTCGGCCATCTCTGCCACGCGGGGGTCGCTCAGGTAGCACTTCGCCTCGATGCCCAGGCGCTGCAGGGCACCCTTGCGAATGCCGCTCACCACCATCGTCACGTCGCTGACAATGGTCTTCAGCGTGCCGTCCTTCACCTTGTTATACATGGTCTCTACGGCCTGCGGGTCGGTGTAGAGCAACTGCTCCATCTCGAAGTCGGCGGTGGTGTGTATGGCGTGCAGCAAGGCCCACTGATGGTCGAGCGGCCAGTCCTGTCGGTGCAGTTCCGAAGCAATGGTGCGGAACGACTGCATCATTATCTGCTGGCCTTTTTTAAGTGAACTGTCCGCTCTATGCTCATCGTCAGAGTAGTAGCCTCGCGGCGTGATGAAGCGGTTCTGCCAGACGTACGACTGCGAGTTGCCGATGATGACCACGGTGAACATGTCTACCTGTTCGGGGTCGAAGTCGCCCAGGGTGGTCAGCGTCAGCTCCTGCTCGGGCCGGCCGGCCTGGCGCACGAAGCCCACAGGCGTCTCGGGCGAGCGCCCTTCCTGAAGAAAAAGTTCCTGAAGACGGTAGAGTTGCCAGTAGCGGCCGTGCGACTTGGGGTTGTAGACGGCGGTGACGAAGTCGCCCATAGCGGCAGCCCGTATGCGCTGCTCTATACGCTCCCAAGGCGTCATGAGGTCGCTCAGCGAGATGATGCACAGGTCGTGGCCAATAGGGGCACCCAGTAGCGAAGCGGCTTTCTGGAAGGCGGAGATGCCCGGCAGCACCTGCACCTCTACGTCGGCAGCGCCGCGCTCGCGCTTCATCTCGAACACCAGCGGTGCCATGCCGTAGATGCCGGCGTCGCCCGACGAGATGACCACCACGGTCTTGCCTTCCTCGGCCAGCAGGAATGCCTGCTCGGCCCGTTCGCGTTCGCGCTTCATGCCTGTGTCCACACAGGTGCAGCCGGGTTTCAAGTATGGTTCAACAAACTGGAAATAGTACTTGTAGCCCACAACAACGTCGGCCTGTGCCACGGCTTCCATGACGGCCGGCGTGATGTCTTCGCGACTGCCTGGCCCGATACCTGCAATGATAATCTGTTTCATGCTGCAAAGATAGTGAATATTTTCCAAAACAAAGCAGCAGCGCTCCGGGAAAAGAACGCTGCTGCATGAAAATCGTTGGTTTTTGCGGATTACTCCTCTGTGGTTGTGGTCGGTGTCGACAGACCCTGGCCGTTCTTGATGGCGTCGATGGCAGCCTGGGTGTGGTTCATCCAGAGCTTGCGCACTGCCTTGCGCTCGCCCAAAGCGGGAATGTAGTCGGTGCCCTCCTTGTAGTTCTTGTAGCAGGCATCAGCCTTCTTGAAGATGGTCTCGTAGGCGGCCACCTGGAAACCGGCCTTGCCAAACATGCTCACCCACGACTCGTCGTCGTCGGGGTCGGCCATGTCGTTGTGGGCGTGGTCGCCGGCAATCGACATGAGGGGGAAGAGCTGCACGTTGCCCGAGGTGATGCCGTTTTTGTTCATGCGGTCAATGACGTTCTCCACGAAGTTGTCTTCCATGTCCACCGTGCCCACAAAGAACTTCTTGGTTTTGCTGGCCAGCTGCAGGGCATCCTCAAGCTGGGTGTAGCGGATGTTGGCACCATAGTAGTCGTAGCTCTCGGGGTTGCCGTGACCCATGAAGGCCACCACGCCCTTTTCCAGCGCAGCCTTGATGTCGTACTCGTTGAGCAGCACCTCGGCCAGATTCTCCACATCCTCTTCCTCGGCCATCAGCGGTGTGCCCACAGCCACCTTTTTGTCGATGCTGTGCATGTAGGCTTCGCTGAAGTCGCGGCTGCGGTTGTTCATGAAGTCCTTCACATAGCTGTCGCGCACACGGCGGAACTCCTCGCCGGGAATGACCTGCAGCGACTGCACCACAATCTGCTTGTACGCGTTGCGGCCGATGGCCGTGAGCCAGTGCTCGGGGTCGTAGTAGTTGCGCACCTCGGCACCCTCGTCGGCATGCTCGCCGGCAGCGGCCTGGTTGATGCAGATGGCCGACGAGAAACTGAGGAACACGTCCCAGCCCTGCTTGTTGTACTCGGCCTTGTACTCGTCGAGAATGGTGTCGAACGTGTCGTAGGCCTGCTGCCATGTGGAACCGAAGGCCACGAGCAGAATGACTTTGTCGTTCTTCTTCTGCTGTTTCACCATGTCGTCTACCTGTTTCTGGTACTTCTCGTAGTTCGACGACTCGTTGTCGTCCTTGCTGCACGAGCTGAGGCCCATGCCCATCATAGCAGCCATGAAGGCTACCATAAGAAACTTAATTCTCTTCATTGCTTTGATAATTTTGGTTAGACTTATAAGTGTTTGATATTTTCTTGCCTTGATTGAAGCGCACCGTCAGCGACGCATAGATGGTGCGACCGGGCGTCGTGGTGCCGAGATGCAGGCCGTGGTCGGTGCGGTCTACGTAGTTCAGGATGTTGTCGATGCCGGCTTCCACACGCCACGTCCACCGCTTGGCGTGTCCCAGGTCGTGGCTGGTCGTGAGGCGCCACAGCTGGTAGCCCTTGCCGTTGCCGTTCAGTTGGTAGTAGCGGGTGCTCGAGAAGCGGCCGTAGAGGCCTATGCCCAGCTTGTAGGCGGGCGAGAAGGTGTGGTTCCAGGTGACGAAGCAGTTGCCTTTGTGGTGGGCCATGCCGTCGATAATCACGTTTTGCAGGCGGTCGTGCTCCGTGTCGTAGAGCATGGCGTCGGTGTCGAGCAGACTGTAGCTGGCACCCACCGTCCAAGCCTTGTCAATCTTCCAGCGCAGACTGACGTCGATGCCGCGCGTCTTGGCGCTCTCCAGATTCTTGTACTGGCGCGTTTTCAGCGGCATGTACTGGGCGTAGAGGTCTATGGGTGCCTGACTGTTGGGTATGGTGACCAGGGCTATCATGTCCTTCACGCGGTTCAGATAGCCGGTGATGGTGGCCGATAGTCCGCCGTGGTTGTACTCCACGCCTACCGACCAGTAGTTGCTGGTCTGCGGAGTCAGACTGGTGTTGCCTAAGTAGAGATAGGTGCCGTTCATGTCGCGCACATAGCGGTAGTGCAGTTCCTTCGGCGTAGGACTCTTGAAGCCCTGGCTCCACGATGCCCTGAGGCGCAGGTCGCTCACGGAGAGCATGGCCGAGAGCTTCGGTGTGAGGCGGTAGCCAAACTGCTCGTTGCGGTTCAGGCGCAGGCCACCGGTGACGTTGATGCCAACCAAGTCGCCATAGATGGGGCGCTGCCACTCGTCTTGCAGATAGATGGCCTCGGTGTTGTCGGTGGCCCGACCGCCTTCCACGCGCTGCGGTGCCCGTAGCCAGTCGTAGCGCCACTCCGCGCCGGCGCTCAGTCGCTGTCCGAAAGGCAGTGCGAAGACGCCCTTCAGGTGGGCCATCATGCGGCGCTGGTCGCTTTGCAGTTGCGATTGTCCGGCGTAGTAGGGGAAGAAGGCCGTAGGGTCGCCGTTGGGCTTGAAGCCGTCGGTCAGTGTGGTGGCGGTGAAGTCGTAGTAGTAGGCGTGGCGGTTCCAGTCGATGTCGAGCGTCACAATATTGTCGGCCGACAGGCGCCACTTGCCGCCCACAGCTGCCGCGGCATTGTTGTAGCGCAGGTTGTAGGTCTTGATGTCTACGCCCGGATATTTGCCCTCAGGGCGGTAGATGCCCTTGCGGTAGATGTTGCCTTCGGCGTAGAGTTCCAATGATTTGATGGGAGTGTAGGTCAGTCGCTCGGCTACTTGCCAGTTGGTATGGCGATTGACGGTTTTGTTTCTCGAGTCGGTGATGAGAAACTCGGTTTGGTGCGGGTCTTCGCGCGACGTGTTCTGCCAGCCGTCGCTGTGCTGCAGTTGGAAGTTGGTGTAGCTCTTCACCTTCCCCACAGAGACGGCCACACCATTGTGCTGGCGCAGGTCTTTGTACGAACCGCCGCGGGTGGTGTTCTCTAAGAGCAAGGCTTCGTCGTGTCGCCGCGTGATGATGTTGATGACGCCCGCAATGGCATCGCTGCCATAGAGCGCACTCGAAGCGCCCTTGACAATCTCGATGCGGTCGATGTTGTGCGGGTCGATGAGCGAGAGGTCGTTCTCGCCGCCGTTGTCGCCGTGGAGCCGTTTGCCGTCTATTAATATTAATATGTAGGCGTTGCCCAGTCCGTTCATCTGCATCTGCGAGCCCATGTCGCTCTCGTTGAAGGCCAGCGAGGCCGAGAGGCCGGCAAGGATGTCCTGCAGGCTTTGGCCGCCGTAGTTGCGTAGCATCTGTCGGGAGATGACCTCGGTCTGCACGGGCGCGTTTTTCAGCAGGTGCTGAGTACCAGTACCTGTAACAACCACTTCCTGCAGCGAGTCGCTCTTGAAGATGGCTTGAGCCAACGACTGTTGGAACAGGCCCATGACGGCCATTCCAAGCATCAGTGTCTTTTTCATACTTTTCCTTTTGCTTTCCACATCCCTTCTTCCTGAGGGTGCGTACTTATAGCTGAAACGGCAGGTCTTCTGACTTTCCTCAGTCTGCCCTACCTTCCCGACCTCGGTGGTCAGTGGCGTTATACGGGCAAACCGCTTAAACGAGGATTACAGCAGCAGGCACTGTTCAGGACTTCCACCTGATTCCCTTGCATCGCAACCATTTCTCGGCTGCGATTTCCTGTTTCGCGTGCAAAGGTACGAAGAAAAACCTTAACAAGCAAATAAAACCGCTTGTTTTTCTATTTAGACACTGTATTCACGAATGAGTTGGGCAAAGAGCGGATTGCGACTGAGCAGCAGGGCGTCGCCCACCATGAGCAGTTGGCAGCGTGCGCGGGTCATGGCCACGTTGAGTTTGCGGTCTATCTGATGGCCGTCTTCCTCGAAAGTGTTCTGTGTGAGGAAGTCGAGCTGATAGGCGCGGCTGACGGTGAAGGAGTAGACGATGACGTCGCGCTGCGAACCTTGGTAGCGCTCCACGGTGTCGATGCTCACCTGTTGCAGTTCGGGGCAATCGGTTTGGGCGAGGGCCTGGCGTATCATGGCAATCTGGTTGCGATAGGGCACGATGACGCCCACGGTCTTTTCACTTGAGAAGCGCTCGCCATAGAAGCGGCGGATGCGCAGCAGCAGGTCGGCCACGAGTTGTGCCTCGGTGGCGTTTGTCTTGTCCGACTGCCCGTCGTCTTCCTTCCTGCGGTTGAAGAACAGCACGCGCCGCTCCTTCAGCAGGTCGTCGAGTGCATCGCGGCTGGGCAACTGGTAGTTGAGCTCCGTCTCCTGCTGGTGGGGTAGGGGCACGCAGTCGAGCTGTTCGCGGGCATAGAACATGCGGTTGGGGAAGGCGGCAATGTCGGGGTGCATGCGTCCCTGGTGGCGCAGCAGTCCGATGAACTGTGTGCGCCCGGCCTGCTGTTCCTGGTGGATGAGGCGCTCGAATAGCGACTGTCGGCAGTCGGTGAGGCCTATGTTGCGCAGCACGGGGTCGCTGACTGCGGCCTCTTCCTCGCCCTGCTGCACCACGGCAGGCAGTTGCTTGTAGTCGCCGATGAGCACGAAGCGGTCAATCTGGCTGCTGCTGAGCAGTCCGATGATGTTGGGTTCAAGAATCTGTGAGGCTTCGTCGACGATGCAGAGCGCAAAGTGCTTCAGTGAGAAGATGAAGGGGCGGGCCTGCAGTGTGGCGGTGGTGCTGACGATGATGGGGGTTTGC
>CAMOTK010000115.1 GCA_946625715.1 uncultured Prevotella sp.
CTTTCTCGTCCTTGCAGGCCATGGGCTTGTCCTTGGCCTTGGTGATGTCCTTATATGTGATGAGTCCCACGAGGTGTCCCTGCTTGTCGATGACGGGGAGCTTCTCGATTTTGTTCTCCTGCAGAATCTGCGCAGCGGCAGTGAGGTCGGTCTGCTGATGCGTGGTGACCAGGTTCTCCTTGGTCATCACCTCGTCGATGAGTGCGTCGAGGCGACGCTCGAAGCGCAGGTCGCGATTGGTGACGATGCCAACGAGCATATTGTCGTCGTCGACCACGGGGATGCCGCCGATGTGGTATTCTGCCATCATGGCCAGAGCCTGGCCAACGGTGGAGCCGCGACGGATGGTGACGGGGTCGTAGATCATGCCGTTCTCGGCACGCTTGACGATAGCCACCTCGCGAGCCTGGTTTTCAATAGACATGTTCTTGTGAATGACGCCGATACCGCCCTCGCGTGCAATGGCGATGGCCATCTGGCTCTCCGTCACGGTGTCCATAGCGGCTGTGACGAAGGGCACATTGAGCTCGATATTGCGCGAGAACTTGGTTTTCAACTCTACCGTTTTCGGCAGTACCTCAGAATAAGCAGGAATCAGCAGGACGTCGTCGAAGGTCAGTCCGTCCATGACAATCTTATCAGCAATAAATGAAGACATAAATAATACCTTTTTTATTTTTATTGCGTGCAAAGATAGTCATTTTTCTGCACTTAGGCATCATCTTTTAGCAATTTCTTGCTGAATTAACACGAATTAATGCCTAAGGCAGCTGTTTCAGGCTCCTATGAGGCGGGCAATCGTGTCGAGACAGAGCACTCGGTTGACGGGTTTCGAGAGAAATTCGTCGCAACCGGCGGCAAAAGCTTCCTGGCGATCGTTCTCGAAGGCGTTGGCCGTGAGCGCAACGACGGGCAGATTGGGGTGTTCGGCTTTGATGAGGCGTGTGGCTTCCTTGCCGTCCATCACGGGCATCTTCATGTCCATGAGAACGAGGTCGACGTCGGTGCGCTTCAGCAGATTGACGGCATCCTGGCCGTTGACAGCCCTGAGCGTTTCATACTTATCTTTCAGAATATAAGTCATCAGCATGAAGTTGCTGTCATTGTCTTCTGCAATAAGTATCTTTTTCATAGGCTATTATATTAAGATTTTTTCCAAAGTTTTGTCATGTCTTCGAGCGTCTTGCCCTTCGTCTCGGGAACGAGCTTCCAGACGAAGAGGGCGGCAACGACGCAAATCATGCCATAGAGGCCATAGGTGAACCAGTGGCCGAAGTCGTCGCCTTCGGTGAGGTGCATGTTGAACATGGGCACGAAGGTGGAGGAAACGATGAAGTTGAATATCCACTGGAAGGCCACGGCAATGGCTACTGCCGCACCACGTATGGTATTGGGGAATATCTCGGCAATGAGCACCCAGCAGATGGGGCCCCACGAGAACATGAACGAGGCCGAATAGACCATGATGCTGATGGCGGTGACCATCTCCAGACCTTCGTGTCCGAAGGTGAAGGCCACGCCGAAGGCGCCGATGGCCATGCCGATGGAGCCCCAGATGAGCAAGGGCTTGCGGCCCAGCCGCTCGACGGTGAAGATGGCCACGAGGGTGAAGAGGATGTTGATGACGCCCATGAACACGGTGACGACCATCGGGTTCTCCATGCCCATGTCGCCGAAGATGCGCGGAGCATAGTAGAGCACGGCATTGATGCCCACGGCCTGCTGGAACACGCTGAGCATGATGCCGATGAAGATGCACATGAAACCGTAGGTCATCAGGCGCTCGGTCTTCACGGTCATCGTGTCCTTGATGTCTTGCAGAATCTCCTGGGCCTTCTGGGCGCCGTTGATTTTGGCCAGCACGCCGAGGGCTTTCTCGTTTTGGCCTACGGAAACGAGATAGCGTGGTGTCTCTGGCACGAAGCAGATGAGCAGGGCGAAGAGGCCTGCCGGAACGGCCTCGCTACCAAACATATAGCGCCAGCCGGTGGTTACCGTCCACTGGGCTGCGGGGTTGATGGCTGCCAGACCGCGTCCCATCTCTTCTACCAAGGGCTGAATGTGGTCGCCCAGGATGAAGAAGTTGACGAAATAGACCACCAGCTGACCGAAGATAATGGCGAACTGGTTCCACGAAACCAGCATGCCGCGGATGTTGGAGGGGGCTATCTCGCCGATATACATCGGGCAGATGGCCGAGGCCAGGCCTACGCCGATGCCGCCTATCACGCGATAGATGTTGAACACGATGAGCAGCGAGAACGTGGGCTTGCCATACTCAAAGAACAGGAACTCGGGCCGCATGGAGCCGAGGGCGGAGATGAAGAACAGCAGACCGGCAACAATCAGTGAGCGCTTACGGCCGAGATTGGTGGCCAGGAAGCCCGACAGGGCAGAGCCGATGATGCAGCCGATGAGGGCCGAAGCCGACGTGAAGCCGTGCCAAGCATCGCTATAGGCAAAGTCGCCGGCCTCCATGAAGAATGCCTGCAGGCCCTTTTCTGCGCCGGAAATCACTGCGGTGTCGTAACCGAAAAGCAGGCCACCGAGCACGGCGACCAACACGATTGAAATCAAGTAGGACTTGCTACCTGTCTGGTTCTGTTCCATATTTATAGGTTTTAGTGCGCACAAAAGTAATTATTTTTATTTACACTGAAACAAAACAAGCAACTATTTAACGATTTTTTAGAGAGTAAGCCGGCCGCAACAGCCGATTTTCGCCCCATCGACCAGTGTGCGCACTTACTATTTTTTTGTCAAGAAAAACTGCCAAAATTTAACACTTCCCGACTGAGCATTCTAGAAAAGCAAAAAGGGTCTTTTTGGTCGGGCGCACGTTTTTGGATGCCAAATTTTCGTGACTCTCCGACCAATTACAGTCGAATTGCATTGCAAATACACTGTATTTGCTCACCAAATACACTTGAATTGCTGACCAAATACAGTGTATTTGCTGACCAATTCGACTGTAATTGCTCCGCAAATTTTGTCTAATTTTTACAAACCACTGATATACAACGACTTACAAAACGCGTCATATTTCGCGTATTTGCGGCCAACTGATTTTTATTTTCAAAAACGGCCCTTCCTGCGAGGGTATTTGTCGGCATTTTTCCTAATCAGCCATTCCGGCAGAGAAAAAATACGAAGAAAAACGGCGGTTTCTTCGTCTATGTCGCGATTTTTTTGTACTTTTGCACGCAATATCCTATATAATAAGGTATAACAGATGGATTTCAGCGACGTGATAGGACAAGAAGAAGTGCGCCAGAGGCTCGTGCAGCTGGTGGACGAGGAACGCCTGCCCCACGCCCTGATGCTTTGCGGTCCGCAGGGGGCGGGCAAGATGGCGCTGGCTGTGGCCTTCGCCTGCTTCCTTCTCAGGCGAAACACGCGGCAGTCGGAAGCCAGCCTCAACGCCATGCTGGCCAAGCTGGAGCATCCCGACCTGCACTTCACCTACCCTACCATCCGCCTCTCTTCGATGGGCACCGACCACAAGCCCATTTCCGAGGATTTTGCACGCCAATGGCACGAGCTGATTATGCAGGGGCCCTACTTCACCATGGACCAATGGATGACGGCCATCGGCGCCGAAAACCAGCAGGCCATCATCACCGCTGGCGAAAGCGACAACCTGGTGCGCAAGCTCTCGCTCAAGTCGAGCCAGGGCGGCTACAAGGTGAGCATCATCTGGCTGCCCGAGCGCATGAACATCGAGTGTGCCAACAAGCTGCTCAAGCTCATTGAAGAACCGCCACAGCAGACGGTCTTCATCATGGTCTGCCAGGAGCCCGACAAGCTGTTGGAGACCATTCGCAGCCGCGTGCAGCGCATCGACGTGAAGAAAATCGACAACGCCAGCATCGAGCAAGCGCTCATCGAGCGACGCTCGCTGAGCGAAGAAGATGCACGGCGCATCGGCCGACTGGCCAACGGGTCGTGGACCAAAGCGCTCGAAGAGCTGCAGGTGGGCAGCGAGAACCAGCAGTTTCTCGACCTCTTCATCACGCTCATGCGTCTGGCCTACCAGCGCAAGATTCGCGACCTGCGCCGCTGGAGCGAAGAGCTCGCCGGCTTCGGTCGGGAGAAGCAGAAGCGCTTCCTCGAATTCTTCCTGCGCATGGTGCGCGAGAACTTCATGTACAACTTCCATCAGCAGGACCTCGTCTACATGTCTCAGCAGGAAGAACAGTTCGCACAGAAGTTCGCCCCCTTCATCAACGAGGCCAACGTGCTGCCCATCTACGACCTGGCCAACAAGGCCATTCGCGACATCAGTCAGAATGCCAACGCGAAAATCGTGTTCTTCGATTTCGCCCTTCAAATGATTGTACTACTCATACAGAAATAAAAGATAATGGAAAAAGCCAAAGACTACGAGATAAGAACCGGATGCGACAGAGGCCTCTGCCGTACGGCCATCGGTAGGCAAGACCGACAACTGAACACCTACGACTGGCTGGCCGACGTGCCGGGAAATGCACAGACCACCGACCTGGTGGAAGTGCAGTTCAAGCACACGCGCAAGGGCTACTACCACAACGTCAACAACCTGCCGCTGAAGAAGGGCGACATCGTGGCCGTGGAAGCAAGCCCTGGCCACGACATCGGCGTGGTGACGCTGACGGGCCGCCTGGTGAAACTGCAGCTGAAGAAGGCCAACCTGAAGTCGGCCGACGATATCAAGCGCATCTATCGTCTGGCACGCCAGGTCGACATGGACAAGTTCCATGAGGCCAAGGCGCGCGAACATGCCACGATGATTGAGAGTCGCGAGATTGCCAAAGGTCTGGGACTGAAGATGAAGATTGGCGACGTGGAGTATCAGGGCGACGGCCAGAAGGCTATCTTCTACTACATCGCCGACGAGCGCGTCGACTTCCGACAGCTCATCAAGGACCTCGCCGCTGCCTTCCACGTGCGCATCGAGATGAAGCAGATTGGCGCCCGACAGGAAGCCGGACGCATCGGCGGCACGGGGCCCTGCGGCCGCGAGCTTTGCTGCGCCACGTGGATGAAGAACTTCGTCAGCGTGTCTACCGGCGCCGCACGCTATCAGGACATCTCGCTCAATCCGCAGAAGCTGGCCGGCATGTGTGCCAAGCTGAAGTGCTGCCTCAACTACGAGGTCGACGACTATATCGAAGCCGGGAAGTTCCTGCCCAGCCACGAGGTGGTTCTACAGACGCTCGACGCCGACTACTTCATGTTCAAGAAAGACATTCTGGCCGGGCTCGTCACCTACTCTACCGACAAGCGCATCGCTGCCAATCTGGAGACCATCACGGCCGAGCGCGCCAAGGAGATTATCGAGATGAACCGCCGGGGCGAAAAGCCGGAATCGCTCCACACGGCTGGCAAGCAGAAGGAGAAGCAAGGCCCCGTCGACCTGCTGGCAGGCGACAGCATCACGCGCTTCGACAAGGCCAAGAAAAAGAAGAAAAAGAAGCCGCAGAACAAGCAGGCCGGCGGAAACGGTCAGCCGAAAAAGCAAAACCGACCCCAACATCAGCCAAAGAATGAGTAGCAGGCGTCTGTCATTGGCTCTCTTAATCACTGCGATTGCATTCATCACGATTGGATGCAATCGCAATACTGTCTTTTTCCATTATGAGCACACGCCCATTGCCGGATGGGAGAAAAGCGACACGCTCCGCATGAACATTCCGCCCATCAGCGCGGAAGGCAACTACGAGGAGCGTCTGGGCCTGCGCATCAATGGGCAGTATCCGTTCCAAAGTATTTGTCTGATTGTTGAACAAACCGTCTTTCCTGCCGGCTTGTTCCACAAGGACACGCTCAACATCAGGCTGACCGACCAGGCTGGCAACATGCGGGGCAAAGGCATCAACTACTTCCAATACGACGTCACTTTCCGACAGCTCCGCCTGCAACAGAACGACTCGCTGCACATCGCCATCCGCCACAACATGAAGCGCGAAATTCTTCCTGGCATCGCCGACATTGGCATTGCGCTTCAGAAACAGTAGAAGCGCCTTCCCTATACCTTATTATTAATATTATGCGCGCACGAGATTGCGCCCGGCATCGATGCGCAGGAAGATGAAGAGCAGGAACGTGAAGCCCCAAAGCGACGAACCGCCATAGCTGAAGAAGGGCAGCGGAATGCCGATGACGGGCGTCAGACCGAGCACCATGCCGACGTTGATGAACACGTGGAAGAGGAAGATGCTCAGCACGCA
>CAMOTK010000116.1 GCA_946625715.1 uncultured Prevotella sp.
GAACTGAGCCTTCTCCAGGTCCTTGGGGCCGAAGGAGTCGGTGTCGATGATGATGGTGGCGCCGGGCTTGGCATAGCGGTACTGCGTCTTCAGGGCTGCGGCATTCATGGCCACGAGCACGTCGCAGAGGTCGCCCGGGGTGTAGACCTTACCGGCACCAATGTGCACCTGGAATCCGCTGACGCCTGTCAGTGAGCCTTGCGGGGCGCGGATGTCGGCGGGATAGTCGGGGAATGTTGAGATGCCGTTACCAACGGTGGCACTGACCGTTGAGAAGATGTTTCCGGCCAGCTGCATGCCGTCGCCAGAATCGCCCGAGAAGCGGACTACCACTTGGTCGAGCTCTTTTACTTCCAATTGTTCTGCCATTGTTCTATTATAATAGGGTTTTATAAAAATAAGTTTTCGCTTTTTTGCGGTGCAAATTTCGGAAACTTTAACGAGAAAACAAAATGTTTTCGCAAGAAAATAGTATTTCGCCGCTTGCTTTTTTTATTTTTAAAAACTAAAAAACTTAAAAACTGACCGCAATAACATATATTTTCTTTAATTAAATGGGCAAAAAAGCGAGATTTTGCAGAATTGTGCTTACCTTTGCATCCGCAAAATGTTTATAGACAGATGAAGAAAGTTTTCCATATATGCAGCGTCATGCTGACTATCGTTGTGCTCATGTCGTCGTGTCTTAGCGACAAGAATAGCGATACAACCGTTTATGAGGATACCGCCATCACAACTTTTACGTTGGGAACCCTCAACAGATATATCCAAACCAAGTCGTCGACCACGGGCAACGATACGGTCATCAAAGCTACCATTACTGGCTCGAGCTACAAGATGGCCATTGACCACCTGAACAAGAAAATCTACAACACCAAGCCGCTGCCCTATGGCACCGACGTGGCCCATGTCATCGTTTCGACCCTTACGGTGAAGAACGGCGGCACTGTACTCATTAAGAGCATGGGCGACGAGGAAACCTACACTTACTACAACGTCAACGACTCCATCGATTTCAGCCAAGAGCGCTCGTTCCTGGTTCGGTCTACCGACGGAACGTCGCAGCGCACCTATCAGGTGTCGCTCAATGTAGAGACCGCTCTCGAGTCTACTAACTCCGAGTGGGCCGACCTGGGCGTGGTCAGTGAGCTGGCCGGCATGACAGGTTGCCGCTTGGTGGCTTTGGCCGACCGCCTCTATGCTTTTGGCGAGCAGGGCGGCCAGACCGTCGGCTACGTGTGGACCATCGGCAATGAGCAGGCCTGCGAGCGGCTGAGCAAGACCTTCAGCACCGAAGCCTGGAAGCACGTGGTGGCCAACACCGAGGCCCTCTATCTGAAGGAAGGCGACAAGATTTGCCGTTCCACCGATGGCATTTCATGGGAAGAGACTGGCACGGCTGCTGATGTGAAGCAGTTGCTGGCCGCCGGTACGCAAGAGCTGTTTGCCTTGGGCTCCGACAATCTTCTGAAACGCTCCGTCGACAAAGGTGCCACATGGACTACAGAACAGTTGGACGACGACGCCAAGTATCTGCCCACTGAGCAGTTGGCTGCCGTCACATTCCCCTATGCCACTTCCGTCCATACCGATTATGTATTGCTGGTAGGTCAGCGTGTCGCCAGCTACGGCGATGCCTACGTCAGCATTTGGCGTAAGGTGAGCGAATACTGGACGGGCACACCCGGCCAGTGGGTCTACATGGACCTCAGCGACGTGTATGGCGAATTCCGCATGACCGGTCAGCAGAGCCTCTCGCTCGTCAGCCTCGACCGCGGCGTGCTTGCCCTCGGCAGCGAAGGCCAGTTGCTGCTCTCGCGCGACCAAGGCATCACTTGGAAGAAGGACAGCTACTTCGTGCTGCCCGCAGGTTTCACGGCCAAGCCCTATGTGGCCATGGCAGCCGACCGCACCGGTCGCATCTGGCTGCTCGATGGCAACAATCATTTATGGTCGGGCAAATAAAGAAGCGTAAAAAGTCTGCCGATGAATAGAATACTGCTGGCCCTGCTTGCACTCCTGTTGCCCTTCACGGCTGTGACGGCACAGGAAGACCCCGAATACCGGTTGGAGATTGGTGCGGGTGCCGGCGTCATGAACTATATGGGCGACTTCAATGGCAATCTGCTGAAAGGCTTCCGTCCTCAAGGCGGCATTGTCGTAAAATATAAGCCCAATGTCCGCATGGCGTGGGCGCTGAATGCCAGCTACGGTCAGGTGAAAGGCGACTCGAAGGATGTCGCCACCTACTATCCGGCCATCACGGCCGCACCGCTGACCTTCAGCAGCAAGCTCGTGAGCGCCGATGTGCGCTTCGAGTATAACTTCTGGCCGTTTGGCACCGGCCATGAATACCTTGGGGCCCAGCCCCTGACGCCGTTCATTGCCTTAGGCTTGGGCGCCGTCTATGCCAAGAACGAACAGTCGAAGGTGGCCTTTCAGGTGCCTATCGGACTGGGTGTGAAATATAAGCTGGCCGACAGGCTGAACCTCTCGTTAGAGTGGATGATGCACTTCTCGGGCAGCGACCTTCTCGACGGGGTGAAAGACCCCTATGGCATCAAGAGCAGCGGTTTCTTTAAGAACACCGACTGCTACAGCACCGTACAGGTGTCGCTGACTTACGATTTGTGGGCAATATGTAAAACTTGTAACAATGATAGAGACTAACGAAACACTGGATATGGAGCGCATACCGCAGCACATTGCCATCATCATGGACGGCAACGGGCGCTGGGCTACCGAGCGCGGGCATGAGCGCAGCTACGGCCATCAGGCCGGCGTAGAAGCTGTGCGCCGCATCACGAAGGAATGTACTCGCTTGGGCGTGAAGTATCTGACGCTATACACGTTCTCCACCGAAAACTGGAACCGTCCGGCCGACGAGGTGTCGGCGCTCATGGGCCTGGTGCTCACGTCGCTCGAGGACGAAATCTTCATGAAGAACAACGTGCGCTTCCGTGTCATTGGCGACATGAGCCGCATCCCCCACGACGTGCAGAAGAAACTGCACGAGACCGAGGAGCACACGGCCGGCAACACCGCCATGACTATGGTGGTAGCCCTGAGCTACTCGTCGAAGTGGGAAATCACCGAAGCCGTGCGCCACATTGCCGCCGACGTCAGAGACGGGCAGCTGAAGCATGTGAGCAGCATCGATGAACAGCTGTTCAGCAGCTATCTGCAGACCAACTTCATGCCCGATCCCGAACTGCTCATCCGCACTGGCGGCGAGCTGCGCATCAGCAACTACCTGCTTTGGCAGATAGCCTACTCGGAGCTCTACTTCTGCGACACCTACTGGCCCGATTTCGACGAGGCCGCCCTGCACAAGGCCATCGCCAACTATCAGAACCGTCAGCGTCGTTTCGGAAAGACCGAGGCTCAAGTGGAAAATGAACAAACAACGAAATGATGAATCACAGACTCTATATATATAATAAGGTGAAAAGGGCGGTAGGAAGGTTCTTGCCTTTCTGCTTCCTGGTTTTCCTGCCCTTGGTGGCCACGGCACAGGACGTGATTGTCAATCCCGACATCTCCTATGCCGGCACCCCACGGCGCTGCGTCTTGGCAGGACTGGCCGTCGAGGGTGTCGAAGGCTATGAAGACTATGTGCTCGCCGGACTGTCGGGCCTGACCGTCGGCGACGAAATCGACGTGCCGGGTTCGGCCATCACCGATGCCGTGAAGCGCTATTGGCGCCACGGCCTGTTCTCGAAAGTGTCTATCACGGCCGACTCGCTCGTGGGCAACCAGATTTATCTCTGCATACATCTGGCCCTGCGGCCCCGTGTGAGTACCATCAACTACAACGGCATCAAGAAGTCGGAACGTGAGGATATGGAAGCCAAGCTGGGCATCATGAAGGGCAGTCAGATTACGCCCAACATGATTGACCGTGCGAAGATTCTGGCCAAGCGCTATTTCGACGACAAAGGCTATAAGAACGCCGAGATTGACATCCAGCAGCGCGACGATGTGACGGGCAGCAACCAGGTGATTCTCGACGTCAACATCGACAAGAAAGACAAGATGAAGGTGCGCAGCATCATTCTCGACGGCAACAAGTTCCTCAGCGACAGAAAGATTAAGGGTTCGCTCTTCACCAAGGGCTCGCTGGGCAAAATTCACGAGGCCGGCAAGCTCTCCACCTTCCTCAAAGCCAAGAAGTTTACCGACGAGCGCTATAAGGAAGCCAAGGAACAGCTCTTGGAAAAATATAGCGAACTGGGCTTCCGCGATGCCTGCATCGAGGTCGACTCGGTATGGAACGTCGACGACAAGCACGTCAACGTCTACCTGAAAATCGACGAAGGCCAGCGCTACTACCTGCGCAACATCAACTGGGTGGGCAACACCGTGGTAACCACCGACTATCTCGATGCCGCCTTAGGCATGAAGCCCGGCGACGTCTACAACCAGAAGCTCATGAAAAAGCGCCTCTCAGAGGACGACGATGCCGTGGGTAACTACTATTATAACAACGGCTACGTGTTCTCGAGCATCGACCCGACGGAAGTGAACATCGTGGGCGACTCCATCGACCTCGAGATGCGCATCACCGAAGGTCCGCAGGCCCACCTCAGCGCCGTGCGCATCTACGGTAACGACCGCCTCTATGAGGAAGTGGTACGCCGCGAACTGCGCACCAAACCAGGCGACCTGTTCTCGAAAGACGCCCTGATGCGTTCGGCCCGCGAAATTGCGTCGATGGGCTACTTCGACCCCGAGTCGGTGTCGCCCGACGTGAAGCCCAACTACGAAGACGGCACCGTCGACATCAACTGGAACCTGCAGCAGAAGTCCAACGACCAGCTGGAACTCTCGCTCGGTTGGGGCCAGACAGGTATCATCGGTAGGGTGGGCATCAAGTTCAACAACTTCTCGCTGCGCAACCTGCTGGGCAAGAACAAGCTGCACCGCGGCATCCTGCCGGCCGGCGACGGCGAGCAGGTGGGCTTCAACGTGCAGACCAACGGCCGCTACTACACCTCGCTCTCGGGCAGCTACAGCACCGGTTGGTTTGGCGGCAAGCGCCCCAACGCCTTCAGCGTGAGTGCGTACTATTCGCACCAGAGCGACGTGTCGAGCACCTACTACAACAATGCCTACATGAACTCGATGTACAACTACTACTCGGGTTATGGCAGTTACAACAACTACTATTACAACAACTACGAGAGTTTCCTCGACGACGACAAGTACATTAACATGTTCGGTTTGTCGCTCGGATGGGGTAAGCGTCTGCGCTGGCCCGACGACTATTTCCAGGTGTCGGCCACACTGAGCTACCAGCGCTACATGATGAAAGACTGGCGCTACTTCATCATCTCCAACGGCAACTCCAACAACCTGAACCTCTCGCTGTCGCTCAGTCGTACGTCGACCGACAACCCCCTCTTCCCGCGTTCCGGTTCCGAGTTCACGGCATCGGTCACCATCACGCCGCCTTGGTCGCTTTGGGACGGCAAGGACTATAAGAACCTGGCCACCGACCGCTACTCGGCCAACTATCAGGACGAGCAGCAGGAGAAGTTCAAGTGGGTGGAGTATCACAAGTGGAAGTTCAAGAGCCGCACCTTCACGTCGCTCACCGGCGGCACGAAGTGTCTGGTGCTCATGACCCGCGTTGAGTTAGGCTTGCTCGGTTCGTTCAACAAGTACAAGAAGTCGCCCTTTGAAACCTTCTACATGGGTGGCGACGGCATGAGCGGCTACTCTACCAACTACTACGAGGAGACCATCGGCCTGCGCGGTTATGAGAACGGCTCGCTGACGCCCTATGGCGAAGAAGGCTATGCCTACGACCGCTTCACGCTCGAGCTGCGCTATCCGTTCCTGTTGGGCAACACCACCATCTACGGTCTGACCTTCCTTGAGGGCGGTAATGCCTGGAGCGATACGGGCAAGTTCAATCCCTTCGACATGAAGCGTTCGGCCGGTGTCGGCGTGCGCATCTTCCTCCCCATGGTGGGTCTGATGGGTATCGACTGGGCCTACGGCTTCGACAAGGTCTATGTGGGCACCAGCAACGAGCGCCGTGGCGGTGGTCAGTTCCACTTCATCCTCGGACAGGAATTCTAATGCGGGCGGAGCCCTAAATGAGAAATGATAAATGAGGAATGAGAAATATAAATGAAGGAATGAGAAATGTTTAATCAATATAAACGCATGGA
>CAMOTK010000117.1 GCA_946625715.1 uncultured Prevotella sp.
ACCACGTGCATAAGCTCGACCACCCCTCGGGCACGGCCATCACCCTGGCCGAGGAGATTGTGGAGCGCATCGACCGCAAGCAGCAGTGGGCCGAGGACACCACCGACCCCGCCATGCTCCGCATCGACCACATCCGTCGCGGCGAGGTGCCTGGCATCCACACCGTGCGCTACGACTCCGATGCCGACCTCATCACCATCACCCACGATGCCCACTCGCGTCGCGGCTTTGCCCTTGGCGCCGTGCTCGCCGCCGAGTACACCAAGGAGCACGCCGGCCTGCTAACTATCAGCGATATGTTTAAGTTCTAGATTTTCTAGAGGCTCTAGAAGCTCTAGACCATCTAGACAATCTAGAGCCTCTAGACAATCTAGACCATCTAGAAAAAAACCAAAAAAAAGAATGAAAAAAAACAAAGAAACCTCAAACCCTAAAGTCCAATGGGCCAAGTTCATCGTAGTCCTCGTGCTCTACCTCCTGTTTCTCTACTGGGTAGGCTCGTGGTGGGGACTGCTCGTTGTGCCCTTTATCTACGACGCCTATATCTCCAAGAAAATCAAGTGGCAGTGGTGGAAAGAGTCGGAAGGCCCCGTCAGGTTCGTCATGTCGTGGGTCGATGCACTGGTCTTCGCCCTCGTGGCCGTCTATTTCATCAACCTCTTCTTCTTCCAGAACTACGTCATCCCCTCGTCGTCGCTCGAGAAGTCGCTCCTCACGGGCGACTACCTCTTCGTCTCGAAGGTCAGCTACGGGCCACGCATCCCTGAGACGCCGCTCACCATGCCGCTCACGCAGCACACGCTGCCCGTCATCGAGTGTAAGAGCTACATCGAGTGGCCCCACTGGGACTACCGCCGCGTGAAGGGCTTCGGCAAGATACAGCTCAACGACATCGTCGTGTTCAACTATCCCGCCGGCGACACCATCTGCACCAATCCCCGCTATCAGGCCTACGACTACTACCAGATGTGCTACGGCATAGGCCGGCAGATGTATCCCAACCATCCCGACCTCGACAGCATCTCGCCCATGCAGCGCCGACAGGTGTTCCAGGAAATCTATGCCCTCGGCCGCAGTGCCATCGCCGGCAACTTCCCCGAGTATGGCGAGATAGGCTCGCGTCCCACCGACCGCCGCGAGAACTACGTGAAGCGCTGCGTAGGTCTGCCCGGACAGACGCTCCAGATTAAGAACCGCGTGGTCTATCTCGACGGCAAGCCTAACAAGGAGCCCGACAACGTGCAGTACACCTACTGGGTGAAGCTGAAGCGCCACCTCACCGACGAGGAACTGAAGGAGATGGCCATCACACAGGAAGACCTCATGAGCCTGAACCAGAACGGCTACATGCCACTCACCAACATGGCCGTGGAGCGCATGAAGAAGAGCCCCGACATGGTGGAAAGCATCGAGCTGAACACCGAGGCCAGCACGCTCGACACCTATCCGCTCAATGGCAACATGCACTGGACGCGCGACAACTACGGACCCATCTGGATTCCGAAGAAGGGCGCTTCCATCGACCTCACACTCGACAACCTGCCCATCTACGAGCGACCCATCAAGGTCTACGAGGGCAACGAACTCGACGTCAGAGACGGCAAAATCTTCATCAACGGCAAGGAAGCAAAGTCCTATACCTTCAAGATGGACTACTACTGGATGCAGGGCGACAACCGCCACAACTCGGCCGACTCGCGCTACTGGGGCTTCGTGCCCGAAGACCACATCGTGGGCAAGCCCATCTTCATCTGGTGGAGCAGCGACCCCGACCGCAGCGGCTTCTCTGGCATTCGCTGGAACCGACTCTTCCGCATGGTCGACAATATTAAATAGTACGCCACCGAGGGCGACTATCATCCTGTCATGCGCAGTACGCTTAAACTGCTACTAACCCTGGCGGTGGCCTTCCTGCTGACGTTGGCCTTCCGCGCGTTAGCCTTCACCCTCTACACGGTGGAAGGCACAGGGCTTGCACCGCAGTTTCGGGCCGGCGACCGCCTGCTGGTCAACCGCTGGTCGTACGGACTGCGCACGGGCGGCGAGGGCAGCCTCTTCCCCTACGGTCGCATACTGAAGCGGGACATCAGTCGGGGCGACATCGTGGCCTTCAACGACCCGCGCGACAGCACTGGCGCCACGGTGCTCATCTGTCGCTGTCGGGCGCTGCCGGGCGACACGGTGCGCATGGGCGGCTCGCTCGATGTGGTGCCAGGCGTCTACAACTGCGATAAAATCGACTATTTCTATCTCGAAGCGTTGGGCAAGAACAACCCCACCGACAGCCGCATCTTTGGCTACGTGCCCGAGAATCTCATCATCGGGCGCGTGTGCATGGTGGCCTACAACCATAGAGGCGACAGCACTTTCCTTAACGGCTTCGACACCGACAGATGTTTCCTTTGGCAATGACGGCACTCCTCTCTTCCACCTACTTCGGACCCGTGCAGTGGTATCAGAAGCTGAAGCGCTTCGACCACGTGCTGATAGAGCGTTGCGACAGCTACGTGAAGCAGACCTACCGCAACCGCTGCCTCATTGCTACGACCAATGGCGTGCAGCCGCTCACGGTGCCCGTGGCCGACGGCATGCGCATCAGCGACCACGGCAACTGGCGCCACCAGCACTGGAACGCGCTGGTCACGGCCTATAGCGACAGTCCGTTCTTCGAGTTCTACGAAGACGACATTCGCCCGTTCTTTACCGAAAAATGGGAGTTTCTCTACGATTTCAACGAGGCCATCCGCCAGACGATGTGCGCGCTCATCGACATCAGTCCCGACGTGGCCTATACCACCTCATACGAGGCCGAGGCTGAAAACGATTTCCGTGCGGCCATCTGCCCTAAGCATCCGGCGCCAGACCCCGACTTTCAGCCTCGGCCTTATTATCAGGTCTATGCCCAAAAGCATGGTTTCATCGCCAACCTGTCGGTTCTCGACCTGCTTTTCAACATGGGCCCTGAGAGCATTTTCTATTTATAGGCGGATAGGCACCACCACCTTCATCACCACGTTGCGTCCCATGTTGTAGACGCCCCGTCGGCCCGTCACCACGTTTTCGTCGCCGTATTTCAGTCGGCTCAGGTGGTTTTGGTAGGCCTTGTTGGTCAGGTTGGCCGCCGTGACGTACACTTCTAAAATCTTCTTGCCGCGAATCAGGATGTCGGTGCCGGCCGCGAGGTTCCAAAGCGTGTAGGCAGGCGTGGCCGTTTCGGTGTCGTCGGCCATGTAGTAGTGGTTCTGGCGGAAGTTGTGGTCCATGCCCACCGACACGTAGGTGTTGTTCAGCCAGCGCCCGTTGTGGGTGATTTCCCATTTCAGGTCGGCCGTCCAGCGGGGTGCCGGCGTCAGTGGCAGGTACTTGCTTTCTGTGGGCTGGTGCAGTTGCACCGCGTCGACCATCGAGAACGAGTTGCCCAAGTGTATGCTGTGGATGGGGTGAATGTCGACCGAGGCTTCGAAGCCCAGCAGGCGGGCGTCGCCCTGCGTGAAGGTGAACACGGGGTAGCCCTCGATGAACTGGCCGTTTCGCTTCGCAAAAATGTAGTTTTCTATCCTGTTGGCAAACAGCGCCACCTGTGCAGAGACATAGCGCGACGAGAAGTCGGCGCCCAGGTCGGCTTGCCAGCTGAACTCGCCTTTCAGGTTGTGGTTGCCCTGCTCGTAGCGTATGGTGCCTTCGTGCACGCCGTCGCTGCCCAGTTCGCTCATGTTGGGAGCGCGGAAGCCGCGTGCCAGATTGAGGCGGAAGTTCAGGTGGTCGGTAGCCTGAAAGACGGCGCCAATGCTGGCCGACACGCCGGTGAATCCGTTGATATGCTGAATTTTCCGGCGGTCGGCACGCAGGCCGCCGCTCAGAATCCAGCGCTTCAGTGTGCGCGTGGCCGTGGCGTAGGCGCCAATGTCGAAGAGCTTGTAGTCGGGAATCAGTTTTTCCTCGCCCGCATTCACCGACTGTTGCCACATGCCGCCCACGCCGAAGGCCGCCTTCCAGCCTTCCAGTTCGGTCAGTTGGTAGCGCAGGTCGTAGGAGATGGTGTGCAACTTGAAGAACAGCTCAAATTCATAGGGATGCTCCTCGTCTTCAAATTCCTGTCGGCGGTTCTGTTGGTAGCCGACGATGGCATTGAGCCGTCCGATGCCTATCTGTTGTGAGTGGTCCCACACGGCCTTCCAGTGGCGCACCTGCTGGTAGGGCATGCCGTGGTCGTAGCTTTTCAGATTCGTCAGCGACGACACCAGTTCGCCCGTCAGCGCGTCGCGCTCGCCCTCGGCAATGCCTGGCGTGAGATGGAAGTAGGAGAGCGTGAGATACGAGTGTCCCCACGGCTTCACCAGTCCCACCAGGCCTTTGGCGCCGCGCTCGTGAAACTGCGTGCCCGGCACGTAGCCGTCGTATTTGTTCTTGTAGGCATGTGCCAGCTTCTGCGTCCAGCGGGCGTTCCACACCCACGAGCCTTCGTGGCCCTGCGTGTTGACGGAGTAGTTCCAGAGTCCGTTGTTCGTTTGGTACTCGCCCGACACGGTCAGCCGCTTCTCGCCTTGGGCCAGGTTGGGCGCGTCGTGCAGAATCAGCACGCCGGCCATGGCGTCGCTGCCGTACATCAGACTGGCCGGGCCTTTCAGAATCTCTATCGACGAGACGCTCTCGCCGTCAATCTCCAGCCCGTGCTCGTCGCCCCACTGCTGGCCTTCCTGGCGCACGCCGTCGTTCACGGTGAGCACGCGGTTGTAGCTCAGTCCGCGAATCACGGGCTTGGCAATGCCGCTGCCGGTGCTGATTTGCGACACGCCAGGCTGATGGGCAATGGCGTCGACAATGTTCTGCGCTGCCGTGGCCCGCAGTTCCCGGCTGGTGACGACCGACACCGGTGCCGGCAGGTCGCGCAGTTTGGTTTGTCCCGTCAGTCCGGTGACGGTCACTTCGTTGAGTTGCAAATGTTTATAGAACACGTCGGTAGAGTCCGTCGTGTGCTGTGCTGTCGCTGTTGCCGATACGAGCAACAACGACAGAATGATACGTGTTGGTTTCATTCTGTTGTGATTGAATTCAAGAGCCGTGCCGTCCACCGTTGTTTTCTCTGCAGTTCTTTCATTTCCGGCAGCAAAGTTACGCATTTTTTCGAAGAGATGCGACAAATAATGAAGAAAAAGCACTTTTGATGACATTTCACGCGCGTATGCGTCTTTTATTTATATTAAAACATAACGTTATGCAGTACAGAGAACTTGGAAAGACCGGCATGAAAGTGTCGGAAGTTGGGTTTGGCGCATCGTCGCTGGGCGGCGTGTTCCACTCCTTCGACGAAGGACGAGGCATCGAGGCCGTTTTTGCTGCCATTGAGGCCGGCATCAACATCATCGATGTGTCGCCCTACTATGGCCACTACAAGGCCGAGCAGGTGCTGGGAAAAGCCCTCAAGCAGTTGCCCCGTGAGAAATATTTCCTCTCGACCAAGGTCGGGCGCTATGGTGAAAACGGTGTCAACACTTGGGACTACTCGGCCAAGCGGGCGCAGGAGAGCGTCTACGAGAGCATGGAGCGCCTGAACATCGACTACATCGACCTGATAAACGTGCACGACATTGAGTTCCAGGGGCGCATGGACGGCGGACTGGAGAAGGTGATCAACGAGACGTTGCCTGCCCTGCACGAACTGAAGGACAAGGGCATCGTAGGCCACGTGGGCATCACCGACCTGCAGTTGGAGAACCTGAAGTACGTCATCGAGCGTGTGCCCGACGGCACTGTGGAGAGCGTCATGAACTTCTGCCACTACTGTCTTTGCGACGATAAACTGGCCGATTTCCTCGGTTTCTTCGAGCAGCACGGCGTGGGTGTCTTGAGCGCTTCGCCTTTCTCCATGGGTCTGCTCACCGAGCGTGGCGTGCCCGACTGGCATCCGGCCCCGAAGCCTCTGGTGCGGGCTTGCGAGAAAGCGGCCGCCCACTGCAAGGCCAAAGGCTACCCGATTGAGAAGTTGGCCATGCAGTATGCCTGCTCGTGCGACCGCATTGCCTCGACCGTGTTCAGCACCACGCGTCCCGAGGCCATCCGTACCAACCTCTCCTACCTGAACGACCCCATCGACTGGGACCTCGTGAACGAAGTGAAGGAAATTATCGGCGACCAACAGCGCGT
>CAMOTK010000118.1 GCA_946625715.1 uncultured Prevotella sp.
GAATGTTTGCACACTGCTGAAGCACCTGCTCGCCATTGATACCGCCATCGAAATCAATCGAATCGGCATGGTCAACTTCGCATGAATATGAAACGCATGATTACCATACTCGGCCCAACGGCCTCGGGAAAGACACCGCTGGCGGCACAGCTGGCGGCACGCATAGGCGGCGAGATTATCTCGGCCGACTCACGACAGGTGTACCGCCGAATGGATATCGGCACGGGCAAGGACCTGGCCGACTACCAAGTGAAAACGGCAGACGGACACGTTGAAAACATACCCTACCACCTCATCGACATCTGCGAACCTGGCACGAAGTACAACCTCTTCCAGTATCAGCAGGACTTCTTCGACGCCTATCAGGACATCACAAGCCGAGGCCGACAGCCCATTCTCTGCGGCGGCACGGGGCTCTACATCGAGGCCGTGCTCAAGGGCTACAAGCTCTCGCCCGTGCCACAGAACCCGGAACTGCGCGAGCGGCTGGCCAGCATGTCGCTGACCGAACTGACGCAGATGCTCACCGACCTGAAGGCGCAGACGGGCAGCACGATGCACAACACCACCGACGTGGACTCTTGTCAGCGGGCCATCCGCGCCATTGAGATAGAGACCTACAACCTGGAGCACCCCACCCCACGCCGCGAACTGCCGCCCGTGGACTCGCTGATTATCGGCGTGAACATCGACCGCGAACTGCGCCGCGAGAAAATCAGCCGCCGACTGAAAGCCCGTCTCGACCAAGGCATGCTCGACGAGGTGCAGGCACTGCTCGACAGCGGCATACCCGCCGACGACCTGATTTACTACGGTTTGGAGTACAAATACGTTACAGAACACCTCGTCGGTCGTCTTACTTATGAAGAGATGTTCCGCCAACTGGAGATAGCCATCCACCAGTTTGCCAAGCGCCAGATGACCTGGTTCCGCGGCATGGAGCGGCGCGGCTTCACCATCCACTGGATCGACGCCACGCTGCCGATGGACGAGAAGATAGAAAAAATACTTGAGATATGGCAGTAGAAACAACAAGATGGGGCATTCTGTATTGCCCGAAGGCCGGCATCAGCAACAAGAAGAAGCGCTGGGAACGGCTGCAGCAGGTGCTCGACGAGCGCCACGTGGACTACGACTTCGTGCAGAGCGAGAATGCCGAAAGCGTGGAGCGACTCATGACCATGCTCGTCAACAACGGCTATAAGACCATCGTCGTGGTGGGCGGCGACTCGGCGCTCAACGACGCCGTGAACTGCCTCATGAAAGAGGAGAAGCGCGTGCGCGACGAGATTGTGCTGGGCGTCGTGCCCAACGGCGTGATGAACGACTTTGCCCGCTTCTGGGAGTTCGACGAGGACAACGACGAGCAGACCGTCGACTGGCTGCTGAAGCGCCGCATACGCAAGATTGACCTGGGCTGCATACGCTATCAGAACCAGGATGGGGCCAAGTGCCACCGCTACTTCCTGAACTGCGTGAACATCGGCATGACGGCCGACATCATGAACCTGCGCCGACAGACGCGCCGCCTCTTCGGTTCGCGCATGCTGTCGTTCGTCTCGTCGCTCTTCGTCATGCTCTTCCACCGCATGGAGTACAAGATGAAGCTGCGCATGAACACCGACACCATCGACCGCAAGGTCATGACACTCTGCGTGGGCAACGCCTTGGGCTACGGCCAGACGCCCAACGCCGTGCCCTACAACGGCATGCTCGACGTGTCGGTGGTCTACAACCCCGAGGTGGTGCAGCTCATTGAGGGCTTGTGGCTGCTCATCAGCGGTCGCTTCCTCAACCACCGCAGCGTGCACCCCTTCCGCACCCGCGAGGTGTTTGTCGACGAGGCCAAGAAAGCCTTAGTAGGCATCGACGGCCGACTGATGAAGACGCCCGTGGGCAGCTACAAGATACAGGTGGAGCAGGAAGTCATCAACTTCCTCATACCCGACTAAGAAGACTCTGACACGCTGAGCCTCCATGGTTAAGAATACAGTTAGGAACTTATCCGCGTGAAGAAATCTTACGCAAATCGGCCTCTCTCACGATGCCGATTTTCTTTTTCTCGGCCTTGATGAGCCCCTCTTCCACAAAGGACGAAAGCGTGCGGATGGCATTGCTGGTGGTCATGTTCGACAGGTTGGCGTAGTCTTCCCTCGAGAGCAGCACATCAATCATGCCGTCGGCATCCTCGCCAAACACATTCTTCAGCTTCAGCAGCGTGTCGGCCAGGCGGCCGCGCAGGTGCTTCTGCGTGAGGTCGACCGTCTTCTGCACCGATTTGCCCAGCATCGACGACAGCTGGCGGATGAAGACCATGGCCACTTGCGGATTCTGGCGGATGAAGCCGTCAATCACCTGACCTGGTATGCGGGCCACCACCGACGGCTCCATGGCAATGGCCTTGCAGCCGTAGTCTTCATGGGCAAACTGCGCACGGAAACTGAACAGCATGCCGGGCGTCAGCAGGCGCACGATGTGCTGCTTGTCGCCGATGCCCGTCTTGACAAGCTTCACCTTCCCCTCGTAGAGATACATGAGATGGGTGGGCGCTTCGCCGACATCGAAGAGGGTGTCGTTGCGCTGATAGTCAACCACCTCGAGATTGTCGACAAACACTTCCCGCTGTTCGTCGTTCAAATAATTCCAAAGTTCAGAAATATGCTGTGCAATCTCATTTTTTTTCATAACCCATACATGTTCTACGATATAAGTATTTACGCTTCTAACGCTTGCAAAAGTAAAGAATAGTTCTCAAACGGCCAAAAAAATAACAGAAAATGTGCGATTGTACGGAAAAAGTTACCCAAAAAGAAAAATAATTGCCCAATAATTTTGTCAGGACACAAAAAATGCCTACCTTTGGAAATGAAAACTTAAAACAAAGCAGTTACTTTACAAAAAAACCTTAAGATAGGAACTATGAGTTATTTACGATTTGAAAAAGCCGTGATGACCAACCTTGAGGAAAGTCTCCATCGTGAATTGCTCCGTACGAACCGTAGCGGCGCCTACAGCTCGTCGACACTCGTCGACTGCAACACGCGCAAGTACCACGGTCTGCTGGTCGTTCCCGTACCCGAGCTCGACGACGAGAACCACGTGCTCTTGTCATCGCTCGACTGTACGGTGGTGCAGCACGGAGCCGAATTCAACCTGGGCCTCCACAAGTATCAGGGCAACAACTACAGTCCTAAGGGACACAAGTACATCCGTGAGTTTGATGCCAGCCTCGTGCCTACCACCATCTACCGCGTAGGCGGCGTGGTGCTGAAGAAGGAAGCCATCTTCCAGGCCTACGAGGACCGCATCCTGATTCGTTACACACTGGAAGACGCCCACTCGGCCACGACGCTGCGCTTCCGCCCGTTCCTGGCCTTCCGCTCGGTGCGCCAGTTCACCCACGAGAACTCCGTGGCCAGCCGCGAGTATTCGGCAGTAGACAACGGCATCAAGACCTGCATGTATGCAGGCTATCCCGACCTCTACATGCAGTTCTCCAAGAAAAACGAGTTCATCTTCCAGCCCGACTGGTATCGTGGCATTGAATATCCCAAGGAGCAGGAGCGCGGCTACGCCTCGAACGAAGACCTCTACGTGCCCGGCTACTTCGAAATGCCCATCCGCAAGGGCGAGAGCATCGTCTTTGCCGCCTCTACATCGGCCATCAAGTCGAGCTCGCTGAAGTCGCTCTTCCAGAAAGAGATTGACTTGCGCTTGCCACGCGACAACTTCTACCACTGCCTCGTGACGGCGGCCCATCAGTTCCACAACCGCCAGCCGAACGACGACCGCTACCTGCTGGCCGGCTACCCCTGGTTCAAGTGCCGCGCCCGCGACACATTCATCGCCCTGCCCGGACTGACGCTCGCCATCGACGAGCCCGACTACTTCGAGCTGGTGATGAAGACCGCCGAGAAGGGCCTGCGCGAATACATGAAGGGCAAGCCCCTGAGCGTGAAAATCTATGAGATGGACCAGCCCGACGTACCCCTCTGGGCCGTATGGGCCATTCAGCAATACACCAAATATGCCGGCCGCGAAAAAGGCTTCCAGATGTACGGCAAACTGCTGACCGACATTGTGAAGTTCATCATCGACGGCAAGGCGCCCAACCTGCGCCTCGACGACAACGGACTGCTCTATGCCAACGGCCGCGACAAGGCCATCACCTGGATGAACTCCACGGCCAACGGCCGCCCCGTGGTGCCGCGCTCGGGCTACATCGTCGAGTTCAACGCCCTGTGGTACAACGCCCTGAAGTTCTGCGCCTCGATGGCTGCCGACCGCAAGGACGAGAAGGCCGTGGCCGAACTGGAGCAGCGTGCCGAACTGTGCAAGAAGTCGTTCGTCGAAACGTTCGTCAACGAATATGGCTACCTGCTCGACTATGTCGACGGCAACATGATGGACTGGTCGGTGCGCCCGAACATGATTTTCGCCGTGGCTCTCGACTACTCGCCGCTGTCGCAGCAGCAGATGAAGAGCGTAGTAGATATATGTACGCGCGAACTGCTCACCCCGAAGGGCCTGCGCTCGCTCTCGCCAAAGAGCGGCGGCTACAACCCCATGTACGTCGGACCGCAGACGCAGCGCGACTATGCCTACCATCAGGGCACGGCATGGCCTTGGCTGGGCGGTTTCTACATGGAAGCCTGCCTGAAGCTCTACAAGCGCACCCGACTCTCGTTCATCGAGCGCCAGATGGTGGGCTATGAAGACGAAATCGACTACCATGCCATCGGCACCATCTCTGAACTCTTCGACGGCAACCCGCCATTCCACGGACGCGGCGCCATGGCCTTCGCCATGAACGTGGCCGAGATTCTGCGCACGCTGAAGTTACTCGAAAAGTATTCTTACCAAAAATAAAGGAGGACTGCGACTATGAAAGTATTAATGTTTGGATGGGAGTATCCTCCTCACGTATTCGGTGGACTTGCCACCGCTAACTATGGTATCTCCGAGGGCTTGAAGGCCCAAGGCGATATGGACATTGCACTCTGCCTGCCCCACCCCTTCGGCGACGAGAGCCAGCACGCCGCACGCATCATTGCCATGAACGCCGTGCCCATTGCCTGGCGCGACGTCAACCGCGACTACGTGCAGCAGCGCGTGGGCAACATCATGAACCCCGACGACTACTTCAAGTTCCGCGACCACATCTACGCCGACTTCAACTACATGAACGTCAACGACCTGGGCTGCATGGAGTTTGCCGGCGGCTATCCCTCTAACCTGCATGAGGAAATCAACAACTACTCCATCATCGCAGGCGTCGTGGCACGCACCGAAGAGTTCGACATCATCCACGCCCACGACTGGCTCACCTTCCCTGCCGGCATCCACGCCAAGCAGGTGTCGGGCAAACCGCTCTGCATACACGTGCACGCCACCGACTTCGACCGCTCGCGCGGCAAGGTGAACCCCACCGTCTACTCCATCGAGAAGAACGGCATGGACAACGCCGACTGCATCATGTGCGTATCGGAGCTCACGCGCCAGACGGTCATCAACCAGTATCACCAGGATCCGCGCAAGTGCTTCACCGTGCACAACGCCGTCTATCCCCTGAAGCAGGAGTATCAGGACATTCCGCGTCCCGACCATACGGGCAAGGAGAAGGTGGTCACCTTCCTCGGCCGTATCACGATGCAGAAAGGTCCCGAATACTTCGTCGAAGCTGCCAACATGGTGCTCCACCGCACACGCAACGTGCGCTTCTGCATGGCTGGTTCGGGCGACATGATGGACGCCATGATTTATCTTGCTGCCGAGCGCGGCATTGCCGACCGCTTCCACTTCCCCGGATTCATGCGCGGCAAGCAGGTGTACGAGTGCCTCAAGGACAGCGACGTCTACGTCATGCCTTCCGTATCCGAGCCGTTCGGCATCTCGCCCCTCGAGGCCATGCAGTGCGGCACGCCCTCGATTATCTCCAAGCAGAGTGGCTGCGCCGAGATTCTGAACAACTGCATCAAGGTAGACTATTGGGACATCCACGCACTGGCCGACGCCATCTACAGCATCTGCGCCAACGACTCGCTCTTCCAGTATCTCAAAGAGGAAGGCAAGAAAGAGGTCGACCAGATTACCTGGGAGAAGGTGGGCACGTGGATTCGCACACTCTA
>CAMOTK010000119.1 GCA_946625715.1 uncultured Prevotella sp.
ACAAGAAGCTCACCTCGCAGTTCCACGGCGCAACGCTCACCGGCAAGGGCCTGGAATGGGGCGGTTCTATCCTGCGTCCCGAGGCTACCGGTTTCGGTGCGCTCTACTTCGTGGACCACATGCTCAAGACCCACAATCTCGACATCAAGGGCAAGACGGTGGCGCTCTCGGGCTTCGGCAACGTGGCTTGGGGTGCTGCCAAGAAGGCAACCGAACTGGGTGCCAAGGTGATTACCATCTCCGGTCCCGACGGCTACATTCTCGACGAGGCTGGTCTCGATGCCGAGAAGATTGATTATATGCTGGAGCTGCGTGCTTCGGGCAACGACGTCTGCGCTCCCTACGCCGACGAGTTCCCCGGCGCCAAGTTCTTTGCCGGCAAGAAGCCTTGGGAGACAAAGGCCGACATCTATCTGCCCTGCGCCACGCAGAACGAGCTCAACGGCGCCGACGCCGACGCCATTCTGGCTCAGAAGCCGCTGTGCGTAGCCGAGGTTTCAAACATGGGCTGCACGGCCGAGGCCGTCAACAAGTTCATTGCCGCCGGCCAGCTCTTCGCTCCTGGCAAGGCTGTCAACGCCGGTGGTGTGGCCACCTCTGGTCTGGAAATGACGCAGAACTCCATGCGCATGTCGTGGACGGCCGAAGAGGTCGACCAGCGCCTGCACCAGATTATGTCGGGCATCCACGCTCAGTGCGTGAAGTATGGTAAGGAAGGCAACTACATCAACTACGTGAAGGGTGCCAACGTGGCCGGCTTCATGAAGGTTGCCCACGCCATGATGGCCCAGGGGATTGTATAATTGAAAATTGAGAATTGAGAATTGAAAATTGAAAATTAAAATTGAGAAATGAGAAGTGAGAAATGGCAGTTGTATGTTAAGCGCTGTGCGCGTATTTCACGACGGGCATTGGCCGTCGGCATACTGCTCCATTTCTCATTTTTCATTTCTCATGCTTCTTTTAGCCGCATAGCGGCGCAAGAGAGCGGCAAAGCCTCTTTCTATTCACGTAGTGCCACTGGAACACGCACTGCCAGCGGCGAACGGCTGCACCACGACAGCATGACGTGTGCCCACCGCACCTACCCCTTCGGCACCTTGCTCCGAGTGACCAACCCTGCCAACGACAAGAGCGTGGTGGTGCGCGTCATCGACCGCGGCCCCTTCGTTCGCGGCCGCATCATCGACCTCTCATGGGGCGCCGCCAAGGCCATCGGCATGACTCAGCAGGGCATTGCCTCGGTCATTGTCGAGCAAGTGGGCTACGTGCAGGTGCCCTACCGCGCTCCTGAGAAGCTCGACTTGCCACACTTGTCGCTCGAGATTCACGAGCCCGTGGGCATCACGCCCGAGTGGCAAGCCCTCGACACCACCTTCATCAAGCGCCAGATGAAGCGCACCAAACTGAAAACAAAAATGCAGCTGTCGAAACAACAGCTGCAGAAACTCACGAAGTAGTCTTTCCCAGTTTTTCCTTCGTCTTTACCGTTTTCTCGTCACCAGACGGAACTCGCGTGTCTGCGAGGTAATCTCCTTGTTGCCCTGCATCACACCCACACGTATGTGCACCTCGCCATCCTTCAGACGGTTGTCGGCCAGGATGGTGGCCGAGTAGCGCACGCCCTGATGGGGCGCAATGCTCTCAATGCGCAGGTTCTGCGACACGTGCACATGCTTGTTGCCAGTGATGTCGTCGACTATCGGGCAGATGTCGTAGACGGTTTTGTCGGAGTTGTTCATAATCTCGAAGCGCACGGTGCACTCCTCGCCCCGCTTGAGCACGCCGTCGCCATTGGCATCGGTCAGTTCGGCACGCCGTATCACGATGGGCTCGCTGACGGGCATGTCGAAAGCAATGCGGTCGTCGCCACTGTTGGTGGGGTCGAACACTTCGCCGCTGTTGTTGTAGCCATAGTCACGGCCAGTGCTGCGCTGACTGCTGCGTTCGTAGGTCTGGCGGCTGCGTCGCTCTGCCCTTGCAGCGGCATAGTCGTCATACTTCTGCTGCTGCGACTGGTCGACGGCCGCGCCAATAGCCGCACCGGCAGCTGCACCTGCGGCCGTGCCTATGAGCGAGCCCCAGTCGGAACCGCGCCAACCACCGGTGATGCCGCCAATGGCCGAGCCTATCACGTTGCCAAACTGTGCACCAGTAACGGCGCCCACACCCGTGTAGGTATCGCAACTGCTCAGCACGAGCGTTGCACCCAGAGCTAATGTCAAAACCTTCTTCATTGTCTTAATAGTCTAAATTTCTGCTGCAAAAGTAGGAAAAAGTTGTGAAACCGCCAAAAGGTTTTTCCCGAAATCGTTGTAGGGAAAACCCTACTCGGCGTGTTTTTCGGGTCTGAAAGCATGGCTGTTTGCGTTTTTCTTCGTACTTTTGCAGCCAAAACCAGCAACAATGAAACGACTCTCACGCATAAACGTGGCACTCATAGCCGCCATTCTGCTCGCCGCCACCGCCACTCAGGCCCAGCAACTGCACTGGCAGGTCGACGCTCAGGGATTCTTCGACAACGTGGAAGGCAACGATGCCTATCGCGACGACATCACCCACATGGGCATGCGACTGGCACCGCAGCTGAGCATACGCTCTGCCAACCAGCGCCACACGCTCACCGCCGGCTACGACGCCCTGCTCGAGCCCGGCATGAAGGATGTCTTCACCGATGGCACGGCCATTGCCTACTACCAGTATGAGCACCGCGGCCTGCGCTTCCTTTTCGGTGCCTACCCGCGACGGCTTATGCACGAGCAGTTGTCCGACTACATCGTGTGCGACTCGCTGCGCCGCTATCGGCCCAACATCACGGGCTTCGACTTCCTCTATACGACGCCGAAGGGCCACGTGGAGGTCTATCTCGACTGGACGGCCAAGCAGCAGACCGAGGTGCGCGAGCAGTTCATGGTGGGCCTCAACGCCCGCTACCAGCCCGGCCTGTTGCAGATGGGACTTGAAGGCTACGGCTATCACTACGCACTGAAACTCCATGGCTCCGACTACGGCCAGCGCATCCACGACTACTTCATCGCCCATCCCTACGTAGGCCTACGCACCAACCAGTTGGGCCCACTCTCGCTGCTCGACGTGCGTGCCGGCCTGCTCGTTGGCGCCGACCGCGACCGTGCCGACAGCCAGTGGCACTGCCCCGTTGGTTTCGTGGGCGACGTCAGGGCACAGTGGCTGGGGCTTATTCTCAACCAGACCGTCTATGCCGGCAAGCGCCAGCAGCACTTCGGCAACCAAGCCTTCGGCGAATACTACTGGGGCGAGACCTTCGTGCGCTCATCGTGGTGGAGCCACACCGACCTGGCCTACGAGATTCTGCACGACCACGACCTGAGCGTCCGCGCCGGACTGGTTTTCAACTTCACCGACAAGGGCCTCAACTGGCACCAGATGCTCACGCTCAGCTATGCCATCGGTGGAAAACTCTTTGGTAAATAAACTATGAACATCATCCGATTCGTAAAAGACTGGACACTGCCGCTCGCCATGGGCACGGGCGCCGTGGCCTACCTCATTTTTGCCTTCACCCCACAACTCCATGAGGCCGCACTGTTCTTCGACCCCATCTTCGCCACCATCCTGCCCATGTTCATGTTCATGGTGCTGTTCGTCACGTTCTGCAAGGTCGACTTCCATAAGATGCGGCCCGTGTGGTGGCACTTCTGGGTAGGCGTGTTCCAGCTCCTCTTCATCTTTGCTCTTATGGTTATTATTTTAGGCTTCCACCTGTCGGGCAACAGCCTCGTCCTCATGGAAGCCATCCTGATGTGCGTCATCGCCCCCTGCGCCACAGCCGCCGCCGTGGTCACGCAGAAGTTAGGCGGCTCGCTCGAGCAGATGACCACCTACACTTTTCTCTCCAATTTCATCACCGTACTGCTCGTGCCCCTCTGCTTCCCCATGATTGAGAAGGGGGCCGACATCTCGTTCACGACAGCCTTCTTCAAGATTCTCCACGAGGTGTTCATCGTGCTCATCGTGCCCATGCTGCTGGCCTACTTCGTGAAGCATTTCATGCACCGCCTGCACCGCTGGATTATCAGCGTGCGCGACCTGAGCTACTATCTCTGGGCCTGCTCGCTGCTCATCGTCACGGGCACCACGGTGAAGAACATCGTCAACGCCCAGGCCAGCCCCTGGCTGCTCCTTTTCATCGCCTTGCTTGGCGGTCTGATGTGCGTGGTGCAGTTTGCCGTAGGCCGCTACATCGGCCACCACTTCGGCCGCACCCAAGAGGCCGGCCAGGCGTTGGGACAGAAGAACACCGCCTTTGCCATCTGGCTCTCCAGCGTCTATCTGAATCCCCTCTCCTCAGTAGGTCCCGGCTGTTACATTCTCTGGCAGAACATCGTCAACTCCATTGAGATTTGGCAAGCAAAGGCAAGCAACGTTAAGGGTTAGGTTGGAATTTACAAAGTGATTCTTTCCAAATCGTCGGGCACAAAGACGCGGCCGCCGAAGTGACCAAAGCATTACCCGTACCAAGCATGGTGATGAAATGCTCACTTTCTTCCACGAGTAAACTCCTGAGTTATTAGTTTCGTAATCGTTTGCAAAGCAAGGCACATCGTTGCCCGACACGATGCCGAAGTAGTCGCTCTGCACGATGTCGTCCTTCGTGGCAAAGCTGATGGTGAAGGCTTTCTTCAAACGCCTGTCAGCACGAGGGCTGATGTTTTCATTAATCTTTTCATATCATGTATCATTATAGGGTTGACGCTTGAATGTCGTAGCGGATTGCTGAGGTGGAGTTCACTTTTACAATCCGTTGCAAAGTTTAAAAGATGCGGAACTCGTAGCCTTGCTGCTGGAGCCACTCGATGCTCTGGGGCAGGGCTGTGCGCAGCTTGTCGATGGCCTTCAGCGAGTCGTGGAAGGTGATGATGGAGCCGTTGCGGGTGTAACGCATGACGTTGTTGACAATGCCTTGGGCGGTCATCCACTTGGAATAGTCGCGGGTGACGACGTCCCACATCACCACCTTGTACTTGCGCGAGAGCCAGGCGTACTGGGGCAGTCGCATCCAGCCGTGGGGCGGCCGCATGAGGTGGCTGTGGATGTAGGCGTTGGCTTTCTCCACGTTGTAGCTGTAGTCGCGCAGCGAGTGGCGGAAGCCGCTGATGTGGTTGTGGGTGTGGTTGCCCACCTGGTGGCCTTCGTCGCGTATCTGTTGGAAGAGGTCGGGATGCTTGCGCACGTTGTCGCCCACGACGAAGAAGGTGGCCTTGACGCCGTAGTGGCGCAGGGTGTCGAGCAGGAAGGGTGTAGACTCTGGTATGGGACCGTCGTCAAAGGTCAGATAGACTGCTCTTTGACGACGATCCATGCGCCAGTAGGCTTTGGGATAAAGCCAACGCAGATAGACGGCGGGCTGCTCTATGAACATGGCCTCAGAACTGTCCGCCCTTGCTCCGGTAGAGCTGAGCCATCTGGTCGAGCTCCTTGTAGTACTTCTCGGCTTGCTGCTTGTCGAGGCGGTTGTACTCCTCGGCATACTGGTTGAGCAGGTAGAGGTGGAGCATACATTCGCGCTGGCAGCTGCCCATCTGCAGCGGGTCGAGCGAGGTGTACCAGTTCATGTACTGCATAGACTTGGTCCACAGGCGTTGCATGAGGTCCTTGGCCTGGGCCTGCTGGCCGAGTGCGATGTAGCAGCGCAGTATGTCGAGCGAGCCGCTCTGGTAGTCGGCCGGCACGTTGACGTAGGGCAGTTCGCGTTCGGCGAGTGCCAGCACCTGCTTGGCTTTCTCGTCCTTACCCTCGCGCATGAGGTTGATGGCAAGCTGCGAGAGCAGTCGGCGATGGGTGTAGCACATGCGCAGCACGGTCTCGTCGAGATAGATGCCGGGCTGCTTCACGTTGCCGAACTTGAAGCGGTTCATCACGTTGTCGTAGGCTTTCTCGGTGTCGAAGGTCTTCATGCCTTCCACGGGCTCGCCGTCGACGTTGGTGGTGAAGGGCGTGATGCGGTTCACCAGTCCTTCCTGCACGAAGTTGTCGCCCAGGTTCATGTAGTTCTCCTGTCCCACGGTGGTAGCCACGTAGATGGGTCGCTCCCAGTTGGCGTTGGCTATCATCTCGAGCATCATGAGGTCGCCCTTGTAGA
>CAMOTK010000120.1 GCA_946625715.1 uncultured Prevotella sp.
GCCAGTATGCATTCTGTATAAGTGCCTGTGCCCCGCTGGCAGTCACAGTATAGGTCATTTTGATATAATCGTTAATTCTGGCATTAGCCAGTTCTCCTTTATCATCATAAGTCAGAACCACGTTGTTTTGCCAGTCTCCCGTGGGCTGAGATCCAGTCCATATCGATTCCGTAGTGCTGATGGTCAGCAATTCAACCTTTGTGATAGTGATATATCTACCGTTCACTACAAGACCGTAGTTTTGCAGTTCTGTAACATTGGTTTCTGTGAGGGTGTAACTTGCGCTCTTTTGACCTTTTGTAAGGTCACCCCCCGAAAAGCCAGTAAGTCCACTCCAGCCGTTATCTTTCTGTCCTAAGGAGTACTGCCAATAAGTAACAGGCGTTGAGTTGTCGCTTTCAGTTTCAGCATATGCCGAAAACGTCACCTTGACAATATTTCCTGCAGCAGCACTGGAGAACGACTCCTTTTCTACAGTTACTGTAGAGCCAGACCAATTACCGATAGTACAAGACCCCGTCCACAATTCTGTTGCCTTCACTCCCCCCACTCCGAGAAGCAGCGCCATGAATAACAAAGTAATTTTTTTCATTGTTGTTTAAAGTTTTTGTTGATTGTTTGTTTGGTTTGAAATTTACTGCTGCAAAGGTAAGGAGAATGGGACGAACGGGCTGACACTATTTTGTCGGATAACGACACTTTTTGAATATATCGTACAGAAACAAAAAACGGCCCGGGGAAGGGCCGTTTTTAGGATGCGAAGGCGCGTTCAAGGATTTCAAGACACATACGGACATTGTGGTAGGGACACTTCCAGAAGCCGGCCTTGTCGTCGGAGCGGTTGACGGTGCCGTCGCTCCGGCGGCTCCAGTACCACTCGCCGTGCTCGCGGTCTATCAGGTTGTCCTTGATGTACTGCCAGCAGCGCAGGGCTTTTTGCAGGGCGGCCTCGTCGCCGAAGTGCTGGTAGATGTTCAGCCAGCCCACCACGTTCTCGGCCTGCACCCACCAATGCAGGTCGTCGTCCACGTAGCCCGTGTCGAGGTTGGCCTCGTGAATCATCGAGCCGTCGGGCCTGAGCCCCTTCTCGCTGGCCTCGGCCACCATTTTCACCACGGGCTCCATCTCGCCGAGCAGGTCTTGGTCGCCCAAGACGAGTGCGGCCTCGTGTAGCAGCCACGAGCACTCAATGTCGTGGCCGTAGCTCTCGAGCTGTCCGGCACCGCGCGTCCAGTCGTTGGCGAAGAAGAGGTCCAGATGGTGGGTCTGCCTGTTGAGTATACTTCCGAGGAAGATGTGCATGAGGTTGCGCAGCGATTGGGCCAGTTCTTCCGACGGCCACACCCGATAGAGGTTGGTGTAGGGCTCGAGAATGTGCAGATGGGTGTTCTGCGACTTGGGATAGTTAGCATCGTGGTCGCTGAGCCGCATGTCGGCAATGGGCTGCCAGTCGCGCGTGGTGGCCTCGATGTAGCCACCCCATTCATGGTCGAGGGCGTGGCTCTCTATACAGTGGTAGAGCTTCACGGCCTGGCAGAGCACATCGCCATTGTCGGTGGCGCGGGCATATTCCGACAGTCCGTAGAGGGCGAAGCCCAGGGCGTAGAACTGCTTCTTGGTGTCCTTAGGTTGTCCCAGATAGTCGAGACTCCAGTAGACGCCGCCGTATTCGTGGTCGATGAAGTGGTCCATGAGGTAGTCCTTGGCGCGCGTGGCCATTGCGAGGTATTCGGGTTTGCGCAGCACACGGTAGGCCGCCGAGAATGTCCAGAGGATGCGGGCATTGAGAATGGCGCCCTTGTCGGCCTCGGGGTGCAACTGGTTGTGGCCGTCGATGCGGCCGTAGAAGCCGCCGTGCTCGTGGTCCTGCATGCGTGCCATCCAGAAGGTGAGGATGTTGTCTTCCAGCACCTGGCGCACTTCCTGTTTCAGTGTTTCAATCTCGGTCATTTCTTGATAGGATAAAGATGTACTAAGCCCAACATGATGAGGGCGATGGCGGCAGGGAAGAGCGAGAAGAGCGCCCAAATCATGGTCTGCACGCTGCCCTCGTCGGCAATGGTGATGACGGTCTGCCCGGTATCGTCGGTGCCCGACATGAAGCCTGCCAAGCCCAAGAGCATGGCCACGAGCGAACCGCTGATGGCGGTGCCGAACTTCTGCGCCATGGTGCCGCTGGAGAAGATAAGCCCGGTCGACGATGTGCCGTTCTTCTCGGTGGCATAGTCGGCCACGTCGGCATACATCGACCACAGCAGCGGCGAGAACAGGCCCACGCCCACCGACGTGAGCACCACCAAGGCCACCATGAGCCAGATGTAGGCCGCATCCATCGGCACGAAGAAGAAGGCTACGGAGCAGACGGCGCAGCCTATGAGGGCCGCACTGAAAGCCTTGCGCTTGGAGCCCACCTTGCGGGTGAACCAGGGCGACACGCCGCCGAAGACCATGCACGTGAGTTCGCCGAAGGTCATGAATACGGTGTAGTTGATGATGAGTCCGCTCACGGTGACGTCGCCCTTCAGACAGTACTCAAACATATAGCCGGCCACGGCATAGCGGAAACCGTTGAAGAAGTTCATGCCGATGCCGATGAGCGTCAGGTAAATCCACGGACGGTTGCGAAACAGGTCGGCAAAGGGTTTCAGCGAGAAGCTCTCGGCACGCACGGGCTTCAGCCGTTCGCGGGTAAGCAGGCCGCAGGCCAGCGTGCCAAGGGTGGCTATCAGTCCGAAGCAGGCGCCCAGCACGGCATACTGGTGCTGCGGCGTGCCGCCCACCAGCTTCTGCAAGTAGGGAAACGAGAGCAGCGTGACGAAGCCCATAGCATAGGCGCCCACCATGCGGTAGCTGGAGAACTGGTTTTTCTCATCGTCGTCGTCGGTCATCACGCCGAGCATCGAACCGTAGGGCACGTTCACGGCCGTGTAGGCGACCATCATCAGCAGATAGAGCGTGTAGGCCCAGATGCGCTTGCCCGTGAGGCCGAAGTCGGGCGTGTAGAGCAGCAGGGCGAAGACCAGTCCTAAGGGCACGGCACCGAAGAGCAGCCAGGGGCGATAGGTGCCCCAGCGCGACTGCGTACGGTCGGCCAGCGAGCCCATGAGCGGGTCGGTGACGACGTCGAACATGCGGGCAATGAGCATCAGCGTGGCCGTGTCGGCAACGGTAAGTCCGAACACGTTGGTAAAGAACAGCGGGAAGGCTATCGACATGACCTTCCACGTGATGCCGCCGGCAGCGGCGTCGCCTAAGGCATAGCCTATCTTCTCACTTAGCTTGACCATGATTCTTGGCTATAAGACGTTTGATGGTTTCCACGCTGGCACTCGTTGTCAGCCCGTCTTCGGGCGTGTTCATACAGTAGTCTATGAGGCGTTCCACCGACGATACGGCCACGTGCAGACGGGTGTCGGCCGTGGCATAGTAGATGAGCACGCGCCCGTCGTCGTCCTTTATCCAACCGTTCGAGAAGGCCACGTTCATCACGTCGCCCACATACTCCTGCCCTTCGGGAGCCAGGAAGTAGCCGCCCGGCTGGGCAATGACGCGCGTGGGGTCGTCGAGCGCAGTCATATACATATACAGCACGTAGCGCAATCCGTCGGCCGTGTTGCGCACGCCGTGGGCCAAGTGCAGCCAGCCCTTCTCGGTCTTGATGGGGTGCGGGCCCTCGCCGTTTTTCACTTCCATGATGGTGTGGTAGTGGCGGGGGTTGATGATGATTTCCTCGTCTATCACGGCGTGGGTGATGTCCTCACAAAGTCCCCACCCTATGCCGCCGCCCGAGCCGGTGTCGATGAAGCCATCCTGCGGGCGGGTATAGAACGCATACTTGCCGTCGACAAATTCCGGGTGCAGCACCACGTTGCGCTGCTGCGACTTCGACCGCAGGTCGTGCAGCCGTTCCCACGTCTTCAGGTCTTTGGTGCGGGCAATGGCGGCCGAGGCCGTGGCAGCCGAGGGGTCGTTGGGGTGCAGTTCGTCGTGGCGCTCGGCACAGAACACGCCGTAAATCCAACCGTCCTCGTGCTGCGTCAGCCGCATGTCGTAGACGTTGGTGGCGGGGTTCTCTCCTCCTTCGGGGGAGTCGGAGGGGGCCTCAGGCATGGTGACAGGCTCCGGCCAGAAGCGCCACTGGTCGATGCCATTGGGCGACTCGGCCACGGCGAAGAACGACTTACGGTCGGCGCCCTCCACGCGGCACACCAGCAGATAGCGGCCGTCGAGCTTGATGGCGCCGGCATTGAGCACGGCGTTCATCATAATGCGCTGCATCAGGTAGGGATTGTCTTGCTCCGAGAAGTCGTAGCGCCACTCCAGCGGCGTGTGGTCGGCCGTCAGGATGGGATACTTGTATTTCTCGTAGATACCGTTACCCCCTTCCAGAGGTTCGTTCTTTCGCGCCAACAGAGCCTCATGGCACTGGCGCAGCTGTCTTACTCTTTCGTCGTATGTCATATTGTTTTGCTTTTCTTTTTCAACTTGCAAAATTACGCTATTCCCCCGACACGTCATTGTACTTTCTTGACTATCTCCGACACTTTAACGACTTCTGAACGGGATGAGCCACTTCTTCATTTTGCAATATCCTTTAGCATCATGACATTACTCGACCGTATCATCTCGTTGAAGTAGAGTGCATTCTTCTCACCTGGAGCGGGACCAAAAAACTCGTGCTTGGCGTTGCGCCAGACGAGGAAATAGCAGATGGGGTACTTGTCTATCTGCGGTTTCAGCACCCGCGTCCACCACGATGGGTCGGGCAGGTTCTTAAGGCCACACTCGGTCAGTGCCAGCAGCTTGCGGTGCTGAGCGCAGAAGGCCGTCAGCGTGGTGAGGTCGACATTCAGGTCGCGCACGTAGTCTTGTTCCGTACCCCACTGGTAGGCATCCAGTCCCACCAGGTCTACGCGGTCGTCGCCGGGATAGGTATCGAAGTCGGTGGGCTTGAGGCCGAGATTGGGACTCCACGACCACACCAGATTGTCGAACCCTTCGCTGAGCAGATAGTCTTGCAGCATGCACCATAGGGCCTTATACTCCTGAGGACGGCACTGCTTGGCGCCCCACCAGAACCAGCCGCCGTTGTTCTCATGCCACGGACGGAAGATGATGGGGATAGGACGGTCGCCCACGGTGCGCAAAGTATTGAGGAAGTTGCGCACGCGCTTCATCCACAGCAGAAACTTGCGGTGCTGTATGCCGCCGGGCAGGATGCTGCTCACGACGGTGGTGTCCTGATTGTCCCACGCCGTACCGCCGGTATAGGGATTGCGCGGATGCCACGACAGCGTGACGATGCCGCCGCGCTGGTAGTGGGCAATGAGCTCTTCACGGATACGGGTGAAGGGTACGGAGTCCAGGTTTTTCTCGTCGCCGACCTCAATGCCGCCGAGGTCGAAACCCATCACGGCGGGATAGTCGCCCGAGGCTTCCTTGGTGTCGCTGCGACCGCGTTCCCACTCCCACGTCAGTCCGTAGAAGGGGTCGTCTTGATGACCGAACATATAGCCGTTGGTCTGCAACGCGCTGAGACGGTTGAGGAGCGCTTTGCACGGTTGGGCCGAAAGGGGCTGTTGCGATAGTGTCGCAACACACAGCGCGAGGAACAGTAGTTTCTTCATCATCGTCTGGAGTTATTTGAGTTCAAACACACGGCTGGCATAGTCTTCCCACAGGGGCACCTCGATGCCTACATCCATCAGGAACCGCCCCGTAAACTGCTTGCCGCTCAGGGCGCAGGGCTGCTGGCCGACGCGTACATTCTTTTCTACCAACGTATAGGTTTTGTCGGGATTGAGGCCGGCCAGGCGGATGCGCGGCAGCGGCTGATTGTAGTAGTTGTCGGTCTTGTAGACGAAGAGGCAAGCCTGCTCGTCGAGCGCGTACATCAGTGCGGCCACGCCCTTCTTGTCGTAAGGCGAAATGAGGCGGTAGAGGTCGCCCGTCTGCACGGTTGTCCTCAACTCTTTGTAATCCTTGAAACAGGTTTCCACCTGTCGGCGCTCCTCGTCGGTCATGTCCTTGGGCTGCAACTCAATGCCAAGGCGACCGCTCATGGCCACATCGCAACGGAACTTGATGGGAATGACGCGGCCACCCGTGT
>CAMOTK010000121.1 GCA_946625715.1 uncultured Prevotella sp.
CCGGAGAGCCATCCCGACTTCTGCGGCAATCCCGAGACGGGCGAGTACACGGGCGATAATTCGAAGAGTCCTGCCCAGCCGAAGCGCTCGATTACCGCCGAGCAGTTTGAGCACCGCATGATTCTGCGCCGCGCCATGATGGCCCACGGCTTCAAGCCGCTCGACTCGGAGTGGTGGCACTTCACGCTGAAGGACGAGCCCTTCCCCGACACCTACTTCACTTTCCCCGTGAAAGAGCTGACGGCAAACGAAGAATAAAGGGATGAAAACGAAAAAGGCAACTTCGAGAAATCGAAATTGCCTTTCTTCGTAGCGGGAGCCGGGATTGAACCGGCGACCTCATGATTATGAATCATGCGCTCTAACCAGCTGAGCTATCCCGCCATCGTTTGCGTTTTGCGGGTGCAAAGGTAGCTATAAAATTTGAAACAACAAAATTTTTCCCGATTTTTTATCGCTCTTTCGAACTTTTTTTGTACTTTTGCCCCTGCAAATTAGTCTAAAACCAAGCTAAAGGCCTATGAACAACAAGCAAAAGCTCTATTTAGAGTACCCTCTGAACACCAAATCGGCCCAACTCGTTTGGGAGCTCATCAGCAGCGACCACGGGCTGGAACGATGGATTGCCGACCGCGTGAGCGAGGACAACGGCATTCTCTCGTTCACATGGGGCGACCCCTGGGGCGAGCACCACTCGCTCGCGGCCAACATTGTGGAACGGGAGAAGAACAGCCACCTGAAACTGCAATGGGTGGACGAAGATATGCCTGAGGCCTACTGGGAAATCAGGATGGGACGCAGCGACATGACCGACCAAATATGCCTCTACGTCACCGACTATGCCCAGCAGGACGACCTCGACGACCTGACCACGCTCTGGGAAGGCAACATGGAGCGGCTGCACGCTGCCACTGGGTTCTGACTTTTTTTCGCCTCTTTTTCCCACAAAGAAAAGAATAAGCGCCAAATATTTTTGGTTTTTCGCTTACTTAGTTGTACCTTTGCAGCCTGAATCATGTTTCGGATAAAAAAGTTAGACCTGTTCATCATCAAACAGTTCTTATTGCTGTTTGCGGCTGCATTCCTCATCTGCCAGTTTGTGCTGATGATGCAATTCCTGTGGCGCTATGTCGACGAGCTCATAGGCAAAGGACTGACACTCGACATTCTCGGAAAATTCTTCTGGTACATGGGACTGCTGCTCGTGCCGCAGGCACTGCCGCTGGCCATTCTGCTGTCGGCGCTCATCACCTTCGGCAACCTGGGCGAGTCGGTGGAGCTCACCGCCATCAAGGCGGCCGGCATCTCGCTCATGCAGAGCATGCGCTCGCTCATCGTCATCGTGCTCATCATCAGCGGCATCAGCTACTATTTCCTCGACATCGTCGGCCCCAAGGCCACGCTCTCGTTCTACCAGATTCGCTACTCGCTGATGCAGGCCAACCCTGAGCTGGAGATTCCCGAAGGCATGTTCTACAACGGCATCAAGGGCTCCAACATCTACGTTCAGCGGAAAGACCCGCAGAGCGGCCACCTCTACGGCGTCATGATTTACCAGCAGACGCAGTCGTACGAGGACCAGGCCATCATCCTGGCCGACTCGGGCATGATACAGTCGACGGCCGAGAAGAAGCACCTGGTGCTCACGCTGTGGGACGGCGAGTGGTTCGAGAACATGCGGTCGCAAGACGTGGCCGGCGGCAACGCACAGGTGCCCTACCGCAGAGAGTCGTTTGCCTACAAGAAGATGGTGCTCGACTACGACGCCACCTTCAACCTGGCCGACCCGGGCGGCATTGCCAGCCACGCACGCTCGAAAACCTCGAAGCGCATCGTCCACGACCTCGACTCCATACGCCAGTTCAACGACAGCCTGGGCCGCAGCATCTATCGCGAAGCGCTGGCCTACAACTTCTACTTCCCCACCATCGGCAGGAAGGACTCGCTACGCGCCTTCAGCGAAGTGGCCGCGAAAAAGGTGGTGTTCGACTCGCTGCTGGCCGGCTTCAAGGGGCAGCGACGGCTCGACATGGTGAAAGAGGCGGCACGCAACGCGCAGATAGAGGCCGACAACCTCGTCTTCAAGGGCGACTACGTCGACTCGGCACAGCGTCAGGACCGCATCCACGAGCTGGAGCTCCTCGGAAAAATCACGCAGGCACTCTCCTGCATCTACTTCTTCTTCATCGGTGCCCCCCTGGGCGCCATCATCCGAAAGGGCGGACTCGGCGTGCCGGTCATCATCTCCGTCTTTGTGTTCATCGTCTACTACATCCTCAACAACTCGGGCATGACCATGGCCCGCTCCGACGAGTGGACCGTATGGTTCGGCCGATGGATTCCCACCATCGTGCTCGCACCGCTGGCCATCTTCGTCACCTACAAGGCCAACAACGACTCGACCGTCTTCAACGTCGACCTCTACAAGAGCATCATGTACCGCATGCTCGGCCTCAGAGAGAAGCGCCACATCTTCCGCAAGGAGGTCATCATCAACGACCCCGACTACCTCGGCGACAGCGACAAGCTGCAACAGCTGAGCGCCGACATCGACGCATACTCGCAGGAGCACAAACTGCTGCGCTGGCCCAACCCCATACACGTATTCTTCCGGCCGGGCGACGACCAGCGCATACAGACCATCAGCGACGAGCTGGAAACCGTCATCGAGGACCTGGGCAACTCGCGCGACAAGGTGATTCTCAACGAACTCAACAACTACCCCATCCTGGCCACGCATGCCCACACGCGACCCTTCCGCCGCACCTGGATGAACATCATCACCGGACTGCTGCTGCCCGCGGGCATCTTCTTCTACTTCAGGATGCTGCGCTTCCGTATCCGCCTCTACCAGGACCTGCGCGTCATCACAAGGACCAACGAAGCCATCACCAACCGCATCAGCGAACTCTATCACAGACTATAATATAATAAGGTATATATGGAAACAATCAAACTAAACACCATCGAAGAGGCTGTGGCCGACTTCAAAGCAGGCAAGTTCGTCATCGTGGTCGACGACGAAGACCGCGAGAACGAAGGCGACCTCATCTGCGCTGCAGAGAAAATCACGCCCGAGATGGTCAACTTCATGCTGAAACACGCACGCGGACTGCTCTGTGCACCCGTCACCATCAGCCGTAGCCGCGAGCTCGACCTGCCCCACCAGGTGCAGGACAACACCTCGCTGCTGGGCACCCCATTCACCGTCACCGTCGACAAGATAGATGGCTGCTCAACCGGCGTCTCGGCTCACGACCGCGCCGCCACCATCCGCGCACTGGCCGACCCGCAGTCGACGCCCGAAACCTTCGGACGTCCCGGCCACGTCAATCCGCTCTACGCCCAGGACAACGGCGTCTTGCGCCGCAGCGGCCACACCGAAGCGGCCATCGACCTCTGCAAACTGGCTGGCCTCTATCCCGCCGGCGCACTCATGGAGATTATGAACGACGACGGCACCATGGCCCGCATGCCTGAGCTCATGGCCTTCGCCAAGCAGTGGGACATGAAAATCATCACCATCAAGGACATGATTGCCTACCGCTTGCAGCGCGAAAGCATCGTTGAGCGCGGCGTAGAGGCCGACATGCCTACCGAATACGGACACTTCCACATCATACCCTTCCGACAGAAGTCTAACGGACTGGAGCACTTCGCACTCATCAAGGGCGAATGGCAGGAGGGCGAGCCCGTGCTCGTCAGGGTACACTCGTCGTGCATGACGGGCGACATACTCGGTTCGAAGCGCTGCGACTGCGGCGAGCAACTGCACAAAGCCATGCAGATGATTGAGCACGAAGGCAAGGGCGTCATCGTCTACATGCAGCAGGAAGGACGCGGCATCGGACTGATGAACAAGCTGGCGGCCTACAAACTGCAGGAAGAAGGCATGGACACCGTCGACGCCAACCTCTGTCTGGGATTCAAGGCCGACGAGCGCGACTACGGTTGCGGCGCACAGATTCTGCGCAGCCTCGGCGTACAGAAGATGCGACTCATGAGCAACAACCCCGTGAAGCGCGTCGGACTGGAAGCCTACGGCCTGGAAATCGTGGAGAACGTGCCCATCGAAGTGACACCCAACGAGTACAACCTGCGCTACCTGAAGACCAAACAGAACCGCATGGGGCACAATCTTCACCTGAAATAAGCAGCAAAACGCAACAAAAAAGTGGCAATTATTTTGCAGAAACGAAATAATTAAGTACTTTTGCACGTTAGAAACATAAAACGAAAGAAAAATGGCACAACTATCCAACCGCCTGCAAAGACTGGCACCATCGGCCACACTGGCCATGTCGCAGAAAAGCTCTGAGATGAAAGCTCAGGGCATCGACGTGATCAACATGAGCGTAGGAGAACCCGACTTCAACACGCCCGACCACATCAAGCAGGCCGCCAAACTGGCCATCGACGAGAACTACTCGCGCTACTCTCCCGTGCCCGGCTATCCCGACCTGCGTCAGGCCATTGCCCGCAAGCTGGAGCGTGAGAACCACCTGCACTATACGCCCAACGAAATCTTGGTATCCAACGGTGCCAAGCAGAGCGTGTGCAACACGGTCATGGCGCTCGTCAACCCCGGCGAAGAGGTCATCATCCCCGCCCCCTACTGGGTCAGCTATCCGCAGATGGTGAAGTTGGCCGGCGGCGAGCCCGTCATCGTTGAAGCCACTTTCGAGCAGAACTTTAAGATGACGCCCGAGCAGCTGGAGAATGCCATCACGCCCAAAACGCGCATGATTATACTCTGCTCGCCCAGCAACCCGACAGGCTCCGTCTACAGCAAGGCCGAACTGAAGGCACTGGCCGACGTCATCCTGCGCCACGAAGACCTCTTCGTGCTGGCCGACGAAATCTATGAGCACATCAACTACATAGGTGTCCACGAGTCCATTGCCCAGTTCCCGGGCATGAAGGAGCGCAGCATCATTGTCAACGGCGTGTCGAAAGCCTACGCCATGACTGGCTGGCGCATCGGCTACATTGCCGCACCCGAATGGATTGTCAAGGGCTGCAACAAGCTGCAGGGCCAGTACACCAGCGGCCCATGCTCGGTCAGCCAGAAGGCCGCCGAGTTTGCCTACACTCAGAGCCAGGAGTGCGTCGAGCAGATGCGACAGGCCTTCGAGCGCCGTCGCGACCTCATCGTGGCACTGGCCAAGGAGATTCCGGGGCTGGAGGTCAACGTGCCCGAAGGCGCCTTCTACCTCTTCCCCAAGTGCAGCAGTTTCTACGGCAAGCAAACCGACGGACGCGTCATCAACAACTCCACCGACCTGGCCATGTACCTGCTCGAAGTGGGCCATGTAGCCACTGTTGGCGGCGATGCATTCGGCGACCCCGACTGCTTCAGAATGAGCTATGCCACAAGCGACGACAACATCAAAGAAGCCATGCGTCGCATCAAGGATGCATTGGCCCAATTGAAATGAGAATAAAAAAAATGGCGGATTTGCTTGTTAAAAGTTATTAAAACAGGCAAAAGTCCGCCATTATTTATTATCTTTGCGCGTGAATCTGCCGACAAGTCGGCGATTGAAACGTCCTAAAACAAAAGGAAACAAAAGAAAAGTGGAAATTCTTACATTCAAATTTATTTAATAACTAAAAAATTAAATTCTTAAAAATTATGGCAACAACAACAAAGGCTGCAGCCCCAGCTAAGAAAAATTCGGGCTTCCAAGGCGTAAAACAGGCATGGATTATCCTCGTAATCTGCTGCATCATCGCTTACTGCTTCTATTTCTTCGTACTCGGTGATCCCAGCCACTTCCAGGGCGGCGACCGCACCGGTCATCCTGCTGACCTGATGGGTACTGTGTACAAAGGTGGTTTCGTGGTAGGTCTGATCATCACCCTGCTTCTCACCGTTATCGTTCTCGGCGTAGAGCGCTTCTTCGCTATCAAGAATGCTTCTGGTAAGATCAACCTGGCCAAGTTCACCGCTCAGGTTAAGGCCCTCATCAAGGAGCAGAAGTTCACTGAGGCCAAGGCTCTGTGCGACAAGATGCAGGGTTCTGTAGCCAACGTGGTGCTCGCTTCTATCAACATGTATGA
>CAMOTK010000122.1 GCA_946625715.1 uncultured Prevotella sp.
CGCGCTTCTTGGCTTCCTCGAGCATCACGAGATACTCGTCGAGCATCTTCTTCTTGGGGAACGTGATGCCATAGAGGCGCTGCATCTGCTCGCGGGTGGCATCGCCACGCCAGAAAGCACCAGCCACCGAGGTCAGCTTGATGGCCTTAATCTCGCCCGTGTCGACGAGGTGCGGACCACGACAAAGGTCGGTGAAAGCACCCTGTGTATAGGTAGTGATGGTACCGTCTTCGAGGTCCTGCTCAATGTGCTCGCACTTGTACGTCTGACCGTCGGCTGCAAACTCCTTAAGAGCGTCGGCCTTGGTCACTTCGCGGCGCACAACAGGCTCTTTCTTCGAAGCCAGTTCCTTCATTTTCTGTTCAATCATGGGGAAGTCGCTTTCCTTGATGCTCTCGCCACCAGGCAGCAGCACGTCGTAGAAGAAGCCACTCTCCACAGCAGGGCCGAAACCGAACTGTATGCCAGGATAGAGTTCCTTCAGAGCCTCGGCCAGCAAGTGTGCAGAAGTGTGCCAGAAGGTGTGCTTACCCTGTTCGTCGTCCCACTTATAGAGTTCAAACTTACAGTCCTCCATGATGGGGCGGTTCAGCTCTACGGTTTCGCCATTCACGCCGCAGCAGAGTACGCTGCGTGCCAGAGCAGGCGAAATGCTCTCGGCAATCTGAAGTCCAGTGACGCCCTGCTCATACGAGCGAACAGAACCGTCTGGAAAAGTGATGTTAATCATATCTACAATATATGTTTAAGTTTAAAGTGGTGCAAAGGTAATAATAAAAATTGAAAGTGAATAACGAACGACGAAAAAAGTTGCCTAAAAACATTGAAGGACAGCAATAGGGGCAGAAAATGCTGGAAATGAATAGAATGAGCAATAGCAGTCCTTTGCAATCCGCTAAATCTGCTATTTCCGGTGACGCTTGATGATGCTGTAGGCGGCGTAAAGACCCAGTTCGCCGGCCTTGCTCAGGTCGCGTATGCCCTGCTCTTGCTGGTTCATGCTGATGCGGCAGAGGCCGCGGTTGAAGTAGGCTTCGGCCAAGTTGCCGTCGATGGCGATGGCAGCGGTGAAGTCGTCGACAGCACGGGCGTAATCGCCTTTCTGTGCATAGAGCGTGCCGCGGTTGTAGAGCAGGTAGGGATTCTGCGGCGCCAAGACAAGCGCGTGGTTGAGGTCGCCCAGCACATTGGCGTTCTTCAGGTCGATGTTGGTGCCTTCTGAGGCTTGAAACACATTGATGCGCGACTGACAGACGGCACGCTGCCAGAGAGCAAGCACCGAGGCGGTGTCGACTTGCAGGTAGAGCGACAGGTCGTCGATGGCCGACTCGTAGTTTTGGATGGCGCTATAGGCCACGCTCCGCAACAGGATTGCGTCAAGGGCTGTGGCCGTGCTGCGCGAGCGATCGATGACGGCAGAGAGCGAGTCGATGTAGCTGAAGTACTGCTGCGAGCGCTGGTCGCTCAGCGTGGGCTGTTCGCTGGCAATGAGCAGCTGACGGGCCTTCAGGCGCTGGTTGAGGGCATCCACCTGACGGTCGAAGGCGATGTAGCGATGCACCTCGCTCTGCGCTTTCTCAAAGGCGAGGGCAAACATGGGCTGATAGGCCATCTGCACCTTGTGGTTCTGCACACGGCCGCGATAGTCGTTCTGGTACTCGTGCTCCACTTCCTGCTCGTCTTCCATCACGAGCTGGTTGTATTTCTCCAAGTCCTCGTCGCTGCGCTTGCGCATCTGCTTTTTCGACATGCGCGGCTGTGTGCCGTAGAGATGCTTGTAGAGTCGGGCTTTGTAGACGGTGAACTCGTCGGCGTCGGCCTGTTTCGTCATGCCTAAGAGTCGATAGCAGCGGGCGCGATACTCCAAGCCGGTCCAGAAGTTGGGATATTGGTCGATGACCTTCGTGTAGTCGCGTATGGCGCCGCGCAGGTCGCCTGTCTTGTCGAGCAGTACAGCGCGGTTGAAGAGTGCCATGAGGTTGTTGGGCTCCAGGCGCAGCACGAAGTCGAAGTCGGTGATGGCACGGTTGTCGTCGCCCACCTGTGCGCGCAGCAGTCCGCGGTTGTAGTGGCCCAGAAAGTTGTTGGGCTCCAGGTCGAGTGCAGTGTCGTAGTCGGCCATAGCGCCCCGCAGGTTGTTCTGGTTGTAGCGTGCCATAGCGCGATTGATGTAGTTGCCGCCATGCTTGGGCAGCAGGTGGATGGCCTCGTCGAGAAAACCTTCGGCCGCCTTCCACTCGCTTCGGCTCAAGCTGATGAGCGAGCGCATCTGCCAGGTGTGCCCGTCGTAGGGGTCTATCTCGATGCTCTTCTCCAGTGAACCGACGGCGCTGGTGGTGTCCTTCTGATGCAGAAAGACTTCGGCCTGCATAGCGTAGCCTCGCGCATAGCGGCTCCAGCGGGTGAGCATCGTGTCGAGCTCGGCATGCGCCTGCTCATACTCCTCGTTCTGTATGTGGCAGAGCACGCGGTTGTGCCACACGTTTTGGTTCTCGGGGTCGTAGCGCAGCGCCTTGGTGTAGTCGCTGATGGCCTCGGCATATTTCTTCTGCTGGATGCGGGCCAGGCCGCGCAGCTCGTAGATGCTCACCACATAGGGATTGCGCTGCATGGCTTCTGTGCAGTCGGCCTCAGCACCTGCAAAGTCGTCAAGATTGTATTTGGCCACACCGCGGAAGAACCAAGGTTCGTAGAGATAGGGCTTGGCGTTGATGGCCTGGTTGAAATACTGGATGGAAAGGACATAGTCCTCGTAATAAAGTGCCGAGCGCCCCACCCTTATCAAGCGGTCGGCATTGAACTGTGCGAAGCACATTGAACATTGACCATTGAACATTGACCATTGGAGGGCAATGAGGAGCAGCCATAACCGACGCTGCCTGACAATACGTCCCATTTTGCTTAACATCAACAGAAAATGCTAAATGGTCAATGCTCAATGCTCAATGTTTACCGTCTCACGGGCTTAGTCTTGTAGCCACAGCGATAGCGGCCTTGCGTCAGCGCCTTGAGCTTGTTCTTGATGAGCTGGCGGCGCAGGGGCGAGATGCGGTCGATGAACATGTGGCCGTCGAGATGGTCGAACTCGTGCTGCATCACGCGGGCCAGGTAGCCCTCAATCCACTCGTCGTGCTCCTGGAAGTCTTCGTCCTGCCAGCGCACATGGATGCGCGTGGGGCGCACCACCTTCTCGTGGATGGCGGGCAGCGACAGGCACCCTTCTTCCGACGAGTCGGTGTTGGTGTCGTCGAGTTCTATGATGTGGGGATTGATGAATACTTTCTTGAAGCCCTTATACTCGGGCAGGTCGTCGGAAATGACGTCGAGGTCGATGACCACCAGACGGATAGCCCGACCTATCTGCGGCGCTGCCAGTCCGATGCCTTCGCTGTCGGCCAGTGTTTCCCACATATTCCCGATGAGCTGTTTCAGTTCGGGATAGTCGGGTGTGATGTCCTCTGCCACCTTGCGGAGCACAGGCTGTCCATATATATAAATAGGTAATATCATTTACTATTTACAAATTTACTATTTACGATTTACTATTTTCAAATTCACGATTTGCGCGAGCGCATGTAGTCTTCGAGAATGATGGTGGCACTGATTTCGTCTACCAGCGCCTTGTTCTGTCGGGCTTTCTTCTTCAGGCCGGCATCGAGCATCGTCTGATGGGCCAGCACCGAGGTGAAGCGCTCGTCGAAGAACTCTATGGGCACGCCGGGCACGGCCTTACGCCAGCGGTTGACAAACTGCTGCACACGAGCCAGATTCTCGCTGGGCTGACCGTTGGGCTGGCGCGGCTCGCCAATGACGATGAGCTCCACAGGCTCCTTTTCCAAATAAGCCTTCAGCCAGTCGAACAGCTCCGAAGTAGCGACAGTGGCCAACCCGCCTGCTATAATCTGCAAGGGGTCGGTCACTGCCAGTCCTGTGCGCTTTCGACCGTAGTCGATAGATAGAATTCTTGCCAACGGGCTTATTGCAGGTTAAACAAGAGCCAGGCGTCGGGGTATTGTGAGCGGAGCTTGTCGCGGCTGCCTACGGCGTCAATCTTGTTGTCGAACGTAGCGGCCACAACACGATACATGTTGCGCTCCTCGTTCTTCACCACCTGAGCGTCATAGCCGGCGGCCTTCAGGCGCTGCTGCAGTCCCTCGGCATTGGCATGCACGCCAAACGAGCCAACCACCACGCTGAAGTTCTTCAGGCCAGTACCGTTGACCACCTGAACACGCTCCTGGCGCACCGACACATTGTCGGCATTATCCACCACACGCGTCTCGTTGGCAGCCACCGTCTGCGTCTGCACGGGAGTCACCACAGGCGTCTGCTCTACCACGGGTGTGGGCTCGGCCACCTGCTGGGCTTCCTGAGCCTTAGCCTTGTCGTAAGCCTTTCTGTAAGCACTCTCGCTCGATTTGCAACTGGTGAAAGCCATAGCGAGGCTCAGGCCTGCGCATAATAACATGTACTTTTTCATAATCTCTACTTGTTTTCTTAAGATGATTTCTTTCGTTTAAAATATTTTGCGCGAAATTACAAATAATCAATGAAAAACTGACACAAAAGGAGCATAAACTTTGTTAAATCGAAGAAATCTGCACTTTTTAACAAAAAATAGTTCACCTTTTGACGCCCATTCAAGATATATTTTGTACATTTGCAAAAAATAAAACCATTTTTAATTACTCAAAATTATCAACACATGAAAAGTTTAGGTTACATTGGCGCATTCCTCGGCGGTGCTATCGCCGGAGCCGCTCTGGGCATCCTCATGGCCCCTGAGAAAGGACAAGACACTCGCATCAAAATCACCGATGCCGTTGAAGACTTCTTGAAGAAGCACAACATCAAGCTCAGCCGCAAGGAAGTGGGCGACCTCGTCGACGACATTCAGGACGCTGCAGTAGAAGAATAAATGTTGTCGAGCGACAAAAACGTAGAGACCATAGCCGGTCTCATCGAAGTGCTGAAGCACTACCTCGGGCTGCAAGCTGAATACGTGAAGCTCGACGTGGTAGACAAGGTGGTGCGCCTCCTGAAGGCCACCGCCCTGGCTATCCTTTTCTTCCTCATCATTGTGGCCGTAGTGATGTATTTCTCCTTTGCCATAGCCCTTTGGCTCTCGGCCTACGTCGGTCTGGCAACGGCCTTCTTCATCGTTGCCCTTGTCCACGCACTCATCCTGCTACTCTTCATCATCTTCCGCAAGCCCTGGATTGAGAAGCCCCTTGTTCGCTTCCTGGCCGGCCTGCTCCTAAACAAATAGCCGTATGCCCACCCTACCCGTACAGAAAAAACCCACCACCTATTGCACACTCGAGGAGCTGCAGCTCCGCAAGGACGAGCTGAGTGCCGAGCTCCAGAAGGACAACGAGCAGTTCAACACGCTCTGGAACCAGCTGTTTGTGAAGCGCAAGGACAGCACCAAGGGCGAGTTCATCTCGAGCATCATCACCAACAGCATCACCGCCGTCGATGCCTTCCTCGTGGTGCGCAAGCTCATGAAGAACTACGGCGGACTGTTTAAGAAAAAGAAGAAATAGAAAAAAATGTACAGGCCGTTTAATTGAGATCTGCTTATTTAGGCTCTATCCAGGCAACAACCCGAATGCTGACTTCATAGAGAAGATAGAGCGGGATGGTTACAAGTATCAGGGTCATTAAGTCGGGTGGCGTGATAATTGCGGCTATCAGCATAATCGCGATGAAGGAGTGCTTGCGATAGTTGGCAAGCAATGATGATGTGACCACCCCCATCTTTCCAAGGAAGAATGCAATGACGGGCAACTGGAACACCACGCCCATAACCAACGTCAATGACACAAATGTGGAGATATACGAGTCAAGCGTAATGTTGCTTACCACCTTTGCTGAAACGCTATAAGTACCGAGGAAACGGAACGAGATGGGGAACAGTACGAAGTAGGACATCAGCACACCAAAGATGAACAAGACATAGATAATGCCCGCCACTTGTACAGAATACTTGCGCTCATTCTCATAGAGGGCAGGAGAAATGAAGCGGAACA
>CAMOTK010000123.1 GCA_946625715.1 uncultured Prevotella sp.
TCATCGACGGTGTGCCCACAACGACCAACCTGAACACGCTGAACATGAACGACATCGAGTCGATGCAGGTGCTGAAGGACGCTGCCTCGGCCTCTATCTACGGTAGCCGCGCTGCCAACGGTGTCATCATTATCACCACGCGCTCGGGTAAGAAGGGCGACAAGGTGAAGGTCGACTTCTCGGCCAACCTCACTGCTCAGTTCTACAACAAGCAGAGCATGATGAAGCTCTCGAACACGGCCGACTACGCCACCGCTATGGCTCAGGCTGCCATGAACGACGGACTGGACCCCGAGACCTATGCCAACAACTACGGACTCACGCTCCACGCTGCCGCCGGTACGCCCATCCAGGCCTACAACCCCGCAACGAAGGCTATGGAGAGCTTCACCGTCAACGGTCTCTACGACGGCTACCTGAATCCGAAGAAGTCGATGCGCTTCAGCAATACCGACTGGCTGAAGCAGATTTCGCGCACCGGTTTCTCGCAGAACTACGACCTCTCGGTCTCTAACGCTACCGACAAGAGCTCGGTGCTCTTCTCGGCTGGCTACAAGAAGAATGCCGGTATCATGAAGTACACCGACTTCGAGAGCTTCTCGGCTCGTATCAACTCAAGTTTCAAAATCAACAGAATCGTCACCATCGGCGAAAACGCCACCATCACCTATTCCGACCAGGTAGACTGCGCACCGATGGAGAACGCCCTGAAGATGGCTCCCACACTGCCCGTCTATGAAGAGGACGGCAAGACCTTCTCTGGTCCTGTCGGTGGCATGAGCGACCGTCAGAATCCTTTGCGCGAGCTCTATCACAACCGCGACAACCGTCTGAAGATGTGGCGCATCTTCGGCAATGCCTTCGTGAACATCACGCCCATCGAGGGCCTGCTCATCCGCAGTAACTTCGGTATCGACAACTGGTCTGAGAACATCCACAGCGTGACCTACACCTGGCACTCAGACGTGGTGAACAACGACACGCCGTCGGCTAACGTTGGTTCAAAGACCTCTACGAAGTGGACCTGGTCGAACACGGCCAACTACAACTTCACCATCTTCGGTGCACACACGTTCAACATCCTGGCCGGTCTCGAGCTCCACAAAGACTCGGAAGTGCGCAACAATGCCTACGCCCAGACGTTTGCCCTGGAGACCTATCGCTACATGTGGCCCGACGCCGCCACCGGCACACAGCGTGCTACAGGTATCGGTGAGGGCTATGCCCTGGTGTCGCTCTTCGGTAAGATTGACTACAACTGGAAAGACCTGCTGCTGGCTTCGTTCACCATCCGTCGCGACGGTTCGAGCCGCTTCGGTGAGAACAACCGCTACGGTACGTTCCCTGCCGTCACGCTCGGCTATCGTATCTCGCAGCATCTCGGTGCCGACTGGATTGACGACATGAAGCTCCGCGCCTCGTGGGGTCAGACCGGTAACCAGGCCATCTCCAACTATGCCCGCTTCGGTCTCTATGCCGCTACATACGGTGGCGAGCGCAACGAGTCGACGGCCTACGACCTGGCCCTCATGGGTTCGGGCATCTATCCTTCCGGCTTCCGTGCCACACAGGCTCAGAACAACAATCTGAAGTGGGAGACCACCGAGCAGTACAACGTCGGTCTCGACTTCACCCTGCTGCGCAATTCGGTCTATGGTACCGTCGATGCCTATGTGAAGAAGGTGAAAGACATGCTTATCAGCCCCGCCTACTTAGGTGCGATGGGCGAGGGTGGTGCTTCTTGGCTCAACGGTCCGTCGCTCCAGAACTGGGGTATGGAGTTCTCGCTGGGCTATCGCCACACCACAGCTTACGGCCTGCGCTACAACATCAACGGCAATCTGGACTTCTTCCGTTCAAAGGTGACCTATCTGCCCGAGACCACTACCGGTTCCTATGTGCACACATCGAAGGAGAACCTCGTTGAGTCGAAGCGTCCCTACGGTTCTATCGTGGGCTATGTGGTCGACGGTCTGTACCAGAACCGTGACGAGGTGCTGGCCAGCGGTCAGGACAACGCCCGTGTGGGTGGCCTGAAGTATGCCGACCTCGATGGCAACGGCATCATCAACGAGAACGACCAGACCTGGATATTCAATCCCGTGCCCAACTTCTCATGGGGTCTGAACGTCGAACTGGGCTACAAGGACTTCGACTTCTCGATGTTCTGGCAGGGCGTAGCCGGTCAGGACGTGTACAACGACCAGAAGTTCCAGACCGACTTCTTCAGCCTCACCGACCCGGGTTCAAACAAGGGCAGCCGCATGCTCGATGCCTGGACCACAGCCAACACCGGCTCGACCATTCCCGCTCTGACCACCAACAACACCGGCGTGGAGAACCGCACCTCTACCTACTTCGTCGAGAACGGTTCTTATGCTAAGCTGCGCCAGGTGCAGATTGGCTACAACCTGCCGGAGACCTTCATCAAGAAGCTGAGAATGACCAGTGCCCGCGTCTACGTGTCGGGCCACAACCTGCTCACGCTCAAGAGCAAGTCGCTCACCTGTCCCGATCCCGAGAACCCCCGCTGGATGTATCCTAACTCCACCTCATTCTCGTTCGGTATTCAAACCTCATTCTAAAAACAATATAATAAGGAAAAAAGAAAAGCTATGATTACCAAAACCATCAAGCATATAGCAGCCGCAGGCCTTGTGTGCGCCATGAGCGTGAGCCTCACCAGCTGCAACGATTTCATCGATGTGCAGCCGCAGGGCGTCATCAATGAAGACCTGGCCATGAGCCAGCCCGAGGAGATGCTGAACGCAGCCTATGCCCGACTGGGCGACGACTGGTACACCTACCCGTTCAACCTTTGGCCTTACGGCGACGTGAGCAGCGACGACGCCATGAAGGGCGGCTCGGGCACCACCGACACCAACTATCACTCGGTAGAGGTATGGTCGACGCTGACCGCCTCGAACCCCGACCACATGGACGAACTGTGGTATCACTTCTATTGCGCCATCAGCCGCTGCAACCGTGCGCTCGTGTCTATTGCCGAATATGGCGACAAGCTGGGCAACCTCAAGGACGTGCGTGAAGCCGAGGCCCGTTTCCTGCGTGCCCACTTCTACTTCAAGCTGGTGCAGATGTGGAACCAGGTGCCCTGGATTGACGAGGAAGTCTACAAGAACCACACCGAGGAGCAGACGCGCAACGATGCCTTCACCCACGAGGAGCTGATGAAGAAAATCATCGACGACTTCAAGTTTGCCTACGACAAACTGCCCGTCACGCAGTCGGAAGGCGGTCGTGCCAACAAGATTGCTGCCGCAGCCTATCTGGCCAAGTGCTACCTGACGCTCGCCTGGGGCGACGGCTACGAGGCCAACACCGGCGTGAGCCACATCAACCAGGAGTACATGAAGGAAGTGCTGAAGTACACCAAGGACGTGGAAGACAGCAGCTACGGCTATCTGGAAGACTTCGGCGACATCTTCCTGCCCGAGTACAAGAACTCGAAGGAGAGCGTCTTTGCCGTGCAGCACTCGCTGTACACCGACGACAACACCCGCTTCGGACGTGCCAACTGGAGCAACATGCTCAACGGCTGCTGGCTCGTTTGGTCGTGCGGATGGGACTTCCACAAGCCCACACAGAACCTGGTCAATGCCTTCAAGACCAAGGACGGCCTGCCCATGTTCGACGACTATGAGAAGGACCACAACGTCTATCCCGTCAACGGCATTCCTACGGCCCAGAAGTGGGACCCGCGCCTCTTCCATACCGTTGGTATCCCCTCGTTCCCCTACAAGTACGAACTGTTGGAGAAGGAAGTCAACGGCGTGAAGCAGCATCTGCCCCTGACCACCACCAACTCGCGCAACCCTGCCACCTACGGTTTCTACACCTCGCTGAAGGAAGTGCCGCAGCGCTCTAAGGGCGAGACCTTCGACAACCCCTGGCAGGCCTTCGAGCAGAACGACTACGTGCTGCGCTACACCGACGTCATGCTCATGCGTGCCGAGGCCATGGTGGAGACCGGCGACCTGGAAGGTGCCCGCACCATCATCAACGACATCCGTCAGCGTGCCAAGAACTCCGTGGCCAAGCACATCGGCTATGCTGCCGACCAGTGTGAGATTGCCCTCTATCCCGCCAGCGACTTCGACACCAAGGAGAAGGCCCGCCTGCGCCTGCAGTGGGAGCGCCGCTTGGAGATGGCTATGGAAAACGGCCGCTTCTTCGACCTGCGCCGCTGGGGCATTGCCTCGAAGACGCTCAACGACTTCTTTGCCGTAGAGCAGCACGGCAAGTTCAAGGGTAAGACCGACGACGGCAAGGACAAGGAAGTAGAGTACGGCGGCCACTACACCGACGCCCACTTCACGGCCGGCAAGAACGAGTACTACCCCCTGCCGTACATCCAGATGTTCTACGTGCCCGGACTCTACACCCAGAACAAGGGATACAATTGATAGTTGACAGTTTATAGTTAATAGTTAAAAGATTATAGATATGATTACCAAGATATTTCGATTCATGCTGGCCTCGGTGGTGTGCGTTGGTCTCACCACGGTCGTGACTTCCTGTCAGGACAAGGACATTGAGATGGAGTCCATGAAGATGGTGGCTCCCAGTGCCGACCAAATCAGCGGTCAGCTCCAGGGCGACGACTATGTCCTGACGTGGCCCGCACAGACGGGCAAGATGCAGGTGAGCATCTATCGTAACGGTACCATCAACTCGACCGAGATTGTTGAAGGCACCAGCTACACCCATCGCAACGTGCCCACAAACGTGCCCTTCGAGTATGTGTTCAAGCTCACCGACGGCACCAACTTCTCGAAAGGTGTGGTGAAGCAGTACACCCGTCCCGGTGCCACAAGCATCACCGGCGTACAGATGCGCCAGATTGAGAAGGCCGGCGGCTACGATGCCGAGGTGACGTGGGATGCCGCTGCCGATGCCACGAAGATTATCTTCACGGCCACCAACAATGCCGGCCGCAACATTCGCGAGGAGCTCGACGGCAAGGCCACTTCCTACACCATCGCCGACGTGGTCTATGGCGAAGAATGGTCGGTGGCCGTGACGGCCGACAACGCACAGGGCGCAGCCCTCTCGTCACCTTCCAGCCTGAAGATTGGTAAGACGGCCATCGGCTTCCTGAGCATCTATGCTACGCCCGAGGAACTCGTGGCCAATGGCGACGACGACGAGGCTTCGGCCTGGCTGTGGCTGCACGAGCAGTATCCTACGGCCACGTTCGTGCCCTTCAGCACCATCAAGTCGGCTGCCGACGTCGAGCCTTACCGCGTGCTGTTCTGGCTGCGCGACCTGGAAGGCGTGACCGAAGACGACGTGTGGAACATGCCCGCCGATGTAGAGGCTGCCACACCCGTCATTCGCGAGTGGTACAAGAACGGTGGCAGCATGCTGCTCTGGAGCCATGCCACGGTCTATGCCGGCCACCTGGGCCGCATCAAGCTCGACGAGATGAAGAGCAACGACCATGCCTTCGGCTTTGGCGTGGGTAACAACAACCCCGACGTCTGGAAGATGGCTGTCGAGCTGAATCCCGACCACAAGTTCAAGAAGGACCACTCCACACACCCCATCTACAAGGGCCTGGAAGTGGAGACCAATGCCGACACGAAGCTCATTGCCTTCAAGGGTCCGGGTTGGACCGAAGACCACAACTGCCTGTACTTCAACCTGCCGAGCCTCTGGACAGGCATTGGCAACCAAGAGGAAGCCTGCTACACGCAGACCACCCAGGTCTACGGCATCTATCCTCTCGGCACGTGGGACAGCCAGATTTGGTGGGTGAGCCAGATGAACGTGTGGGAAGCCCAGCAGGGCAACACCGACTTCAAGGGCACCCTGCTCTGCATTGGCAACGGCGGCTGCGAGTTCTCGATGAAGAACGACGACGGCACGCCCGACAAGAGCGC
>CAMOTK010000124.1 GCA_946625715.1 uncultured Prevotella sp.
AGAAGGAAGACATCGTGTCGTGCAGTGAGTGTGGCTCGTGCCAGTTCACCTGTCCGGCCCACCGTCCGCTGCTCGACAACATCCGTCAGGGCAAGTCGACCGTGATGGGTATCATCCGCGCCCGCAATGCGAAAAAGTAACAAGGTATAATCGTAACAAGCAAAAAAATACAATGAGCAAGTTAATTGTTTCACTATCACCACACGCACACGGAAACGACACGGTGGAGCGCAACATGTACGGCGTCATCATCGCCCTGTTGCCAGCTCTGCTCGTATCGTTCTACTTCTTCGGACTCGGCTCCGTCATTGTGTGTGCCACCAGCGTGATTGCCTGCGTCTTCTTTGAGTGGGCTATTAATAAATATGTATTGCACAACGAGCGCAATAGCATCCTTGACGGTTCGGCTGCGCTGACAGGTCTGCTGCTCGGTTTCAACCTCCCGTCGAACCTCCCCATCTGGATTATTCTCATCGGTGCGCTCTTCGCTATCGGCGTGGCCAAGATGACGTTTGGCGGTCTGGGTAACAACATCTTCAACCCCGCACTCGTCGGACGTGCTGCCCTGCTTGTGGCTTTCCCCGCACAGATGACCACTTGGCCTAAGGTGGGTCAGCTCGGAAGCTATCTCGACGCTGAGACGGGCGCCACGCCGCTGGCCATCATGAAGGAAGCCATCAAGAGTGGCGACGCTTCGGTGCTCGACCAGCTGCCCGATGCCTTCACCCTCTTCATCGGCAACCATCCCGATGGTGCCGGCGCCATGGGCGAAATCTGCGCCCTGGCACTGATTCTCGGCGGTTGCTACATGCTCTGGAAGAAGATTATCACTTGGCATATTCCCGTTTCAATCATTGGCACAGTGTTTGTCATCGCTGCACTCATGCACCTGGCCAATCCCATCTATGCCGATCCGTTCGCAGTCATCTTCAGCGGCGGTCTCATGCTTGGCGCCATATTCATGGCTACCGATTACGTCACCTCGCCTATGACGCCGAAGGGACAGATTATTTACGGCGTTGCCATCGGTTTCCTCACCATCGTCATCCGCAACTGGGGTGCATATCCCGAAGGCATGTCGTTCGCCATTCTCATCATGAATGCGTTCACGCCGCTCATCAACACTTATGTGAAACCCAAGCGCTTCGGCGAAGTGCCCGCAAAACAATAATACAGCTATGAAGAAGTTAGAATCATCACTCAAGAACATGGTGCTGGTGCTCACAGGAGTAGCTGTCATCATGGGTGCCATTCTTGCGCTGGTCAACAACATGACAAGCGGACCTATCGAGGCCCAAAAGGAAAAGGCACTGGCCGACGGTATCAAGGCCGTCATGGTGTGCGACGACCTCGTTGTCGCCAAGAAAGAAGAGGTGAAGCAGAACGATGCCAAGGGCAAAGAGATGACATTCACCATCTATCAGACTAAGGACGCTCAGGGCAAGGACCTCGGCGCTGCCGTTGAATCGACAACAGGCGGCTTCGGTGGCGACCTGAAGGTGCTCGTAGGCTTCGATATCGAAGGCAACATTCTGGGCTATACCATCCTCGAACATGCTGAAACGCCGGGCCTCGGCGCCAAGGCTGACAAGTGGTTCCAGAAGGACGGCAAGGGCAACATTATCGGCAAGAGCCCCAAAGAGCCTCTCACCGTCAGCAAGGACGGCGGACAGGTCGACGCCATCACTGCCTCGACCATCACCAGCCGCGCCTTCCTCTTGGCCGTCAACAATGCTTATAAAGCCTACATGGCTGCGCCCGCAGAATAATCATCAATTTGAAGTAAAGTTATGAACTACATTGATATCATCAAAAACGGCATCGTCAAGGAGAATCCAACCTTCGTACTGATGCTGGGTATGTGTCCTACGCTGGCCACTACCACCTCGGCCATGAACGGCATGTCGATGGGCTTGGCAACAATGGCTGTGCTCATTTGCACCAACTTTGTCATCTCATGCCTCAAGAACGTGACGCCCGACAAGGTGCGCATCCCCGTGTTCATCGTGGTCATTGCAGCATTCGTCACCATCCTGCAAATGTTCATCAAGGCCTACCTGCCCGACATCGACGCATCGCTCGGTCTCTTCATCCCGCTGATTGTGGTGAACTGTATCATCCTCGGTCGTGCTGAAGCTTTCGCTGCCAAGCAGAGTCCCGTGGCTTCGCTCTTCGACGGCATCGGCATCGGTCTGGGCTTCACACTCGGCCTCACGCTGCTCGGCATCTGCCGCGAACTGCTGGGTTCTGGCAGTATCTTCGGCTTCACGTTGCTGCCCGAGACCTACAACATTCTGCTCTTCGTGCTGCCTCCGGGTGCTTTCATCACCCTCGGCTTCCTCGTAGCTATCGTCAACAAACTAAAGGCATAAAGCATTATGGAATACATTCTGATATTTATCTCCGCTATCTTTGTGAACAACATCGTGTTGTCACAATTCCTCGGCATTTGCCCCTTCCTCGGCGTATCAAAGAAGATTGACACCTCGCTGGGCATGTCGGCCGCCGTGGCTTTCGTGCTGACGCTGGCAACAGTCGTCACCTGGCTCGTGCAGAAGTTTGTACTCGACCCCAACAACCTGCAGTATCTGCAGACCATCGCTTTCATCCTCGTCATCGCATCGCTCGTGCAGATGGTTGAGATTGTGCTGAAGAAAGTGTCGCCGGCCCTCTATCAGGCGCTCGGCATCTTCCTGCCGCTCATCACGACCAACTGCGCCGTGCTCGGCGTGGCCATCCTCGTCATCCAGAAGGACTTCAACCTGCTGCAGTCAGTTGTCTATGCCTTCTCGACAGCCCTCGGCTTCGGACTGGCTCTCACTGTGTTTGCCGGCATGCGCGAGCAGCTCGAACTGGTGAAGATTCCCAAGGGCATGCAGGGCGTAGCCATCGTCCTCGTGTCGGCTGGCTTGCTCAGCCTCGCTTTCATGGGATTCTCGGGCGTCGACGGCGGTTTGAAAGTACTGTTCGGACTCGATTAAACAACAATTCAAACATCTGAGATATATGAAACAGACAATTCTTGTCACTGGTGGTACGGGCTTCATTGGCTCGCACACCACCGTGGAACTTCAGGAGGCTGGCTACGAAGTAGTCATCATCGACAATCTTTCTAACTCAAACATCAACGTGCTCGACGGCATTGAGAAGATTACCGGCAAGCGTCCTGCTTTCGAACAGGTTGACTGCTGCGACTTCGAAGCACTCGAGAAGGTGTTTGAAAAGTATCCGAAGATTGAAGGTATCATCCACTTTGCCGCTTCTAAGGCCGTGGGTGAGAGCGTGGAAAAGCCCCTTCTCTACTATCGCAACAACCTCACTTCGCTCATCAACCTGCTGGAGCTCATGCCGAAATACAACGTGAAGGGCATCATCTTCTCATCGTCGTGCACCGTCTACGGACAGCCCTCCCAGGAGAATCTGCCCGTTACGGAGAATGCCCCCATACAAAAGGCCATGAGCCCCTATGGCAACACGAAGCAGATTAACGAGGAAATCATTCAGGACTACATCCATTCGGGTGCCAACATCAAGAGTATTATCCTGCGCTACTTCAATCCTATCGGCGCTCATCCCTCTGCTCTGATTGGCGAACTGCCCAACGGCGTGCCCATGAACCTCATTCCCTTCGTTACTCAGACCGCTATCGGCATCCGCGAGCAACTGAAGATTTTCGGCAACGACTATCATACGCCCGACGGCACGTGCATCCGCGACTATATCTACGTCGTCGACCTGGCCAAAGCTCACGTGAAGGCTATGGAGCGCGTGCTCGACAAACCCGAGACCGATGCAGTGGAGGTGTTCAACATCGGTACTGGCCGCGGCCTTTCCACACTCGAGGTGGTACAGGGCTTCGAAAAGGCTACTGGCGTAAAGGTGAACTGGACGTATGCTCCGCGTCGCGCCGGCGATATCGAGCAGGTTTGGGGCAATGTCGATAAAGCCAACCGCGTACTCGGTTGGAAGGCCGAAACGCCTACTGAGGAAGTCTTGAAGTCGGCTTGGCGCTGGCAGCAGAAGCTGCGCGAGGACGGCATTCAATAAAGCAAGACCTGCCGACAAAGGTCGACAGAGTTTTTATTTTGTGTTTGTGTTGTATGGGCCTTCGATGGGAATCGAGGGCCCACCTTTTTTATGTTTGTCAGAAAAAAGTGGCGAAAAAGCATGGCTATCTCAAAAATAAATTGTAACTTTACACCCAAAATAATTCAATAACTAAAAAACAACTTTTGAATAAAACAATGAAAGCATTCAATGGAAGTATCATTTGCGCCGGTCTGATGGCGTTCATGATGGCCTGTTCCTCTCAGCAGTCAACCAATGAAACCCTTTCGGGACTTTCTCCTGAGAAGTTCGATACCATTATCAACGAAAAGCCCGTGAAGCTCTTTATGCTGAAGAACGACAACGGCATGGAAGTGTGCATCACCAACTATGGCGGACGCGTGGTTTCACTCGTTGTGCCCGACAAAAACGGCAAGCCTACCGACGTTGTGCTCGGTTTCGACAACATTGCGCAGTATGCCGACACGCTCAACTCGCCTACCGACTACGGTTCAAGCGTTGGCCGCTATGCCAACCGCATCAAAGACGGCAAGTTTGCGCTCAACGGCGAAACCTATCAACTGAAGCAGAACGACGGCACTAACTGTCTGCACGGCGGTGGCACGACGGGGTGGATGAACCAAGTGTATGACGCCGAACTGGTAGATGCCACCACGCTGAAGCTCACCATCGTGGCCGAAGACGGCGAGAACGGCTTTCCCGGTAAAGTGATTGCTGTGACCACTTATAAGGTGACGGCCGATAACACGCTTGATATTACGTGGGAAGCCACTACCGACAAAGAGACTATCATCAACCAGACTAACCACAACTACTACAACCTCTCGGGTGACTTCACACAGGCTGCCTACGATCAGGTGCTCTACGTAAATGCTGACAACTTCACGCCGAGCGACAAGTTCTATATTCCCACCGGCGAGATTCGTTCCGTTGAAGGCACACCCTTCGACTTCCGCACACCGCATGCCGTTGGCGACAGCATCAACTCAAACTACGACCAAATAAAGAACGCTACAGGCTACGACCACAACTTCTGCCTGAACACCTACAAGGACGGCAAGGGCGACGACACGCAGATGTGCGCCTCACTCTATTCGCCCAAGAGCGGTATCTTCATGGAGATGTACACTAACGAGCCTGGCCTGCAGGTGTATAGCGGCAACTTCCAGGGCGTCGGTCGCGATGCCGACATCATTCGCAAGCACGGCATCAAGTATCCCAAGCACGTGAGCCTATGTCTGGAAAGCCAGAAATATCCCGATTCACCCAACAAGCAGGATTGGGTACAGCCCACTTTGAAGCCCGGCGAGAAATACTTCAGCCACGCAGCTTATAAGTTCTCAGTGAAGTAATTATCAATTGTCCTTTATCAATTATCAATTAACAACATATTATGGCATTATTAGATTGGATTGTCATTGGCGTATTTGTTTGCGCACTCATTGGCATTGTTATTTGGGTCATCAGTCAGAAGAACGACAACTCGGCCGACTACTTTCTCGGCGGTAAAGATGCTACATGGATTGCTATCGGTGCATCGATTTTCGCATCAAACATTGGTTCAGAACACCTCATCGGCCTTGCCGGTGCCGGCGCTTCGTCGGGTATGGCTATGGCCCACTGGGAGATACAGGGTTGGATGATTCTGATTCTGGGTTGGGTGTTCGTGCCTTTCTACACCCGTTCAATGGTTTACACGATGCCCGAATTCCTCGAGCGCCGCT
>CAMOTK010000125.1 GCA_946625715.1 uncultured Prevotella sp.
GGGCAAATCCTTGAAAGGCCGATAAATAAAGGCGTTTTGGGAGATTTCAGCGTTTATTTCCGGTTCTGAAGGTCTTGGGTTTGAACCCCAAGCGGATCACAAAAAAAGAGGCTGTTTAGCCTCTTTTTTATTTCTTGCAGTTCTTCTGACACTTGTGGTTGTTGGGACACGACTTGCAGCCACTGTCGCCACAGGCAGCCGTGCACTCAGTGCATTTCTTGCAGTCCTTCTTCTTGGCCTTGGCATCCTGCTTGCAACATTTCTTGTCCTGCTTGCAGCATTTCATCTCTGCATCCTGCTTGCAGCACTTCTTGTCCTGCTTCTTCTCGCAACATTCCTTCTTGTCTTTCTTCACGTTGTCGTTCTGCGCCTGCACACCGGTGGTGAGACACATCATGGCCATAATCATGGCGCTCAATACTACTTTTTTCATAACTATGCTGTGTTAGTTTTTGGTGAATATTTCCTTTTACGCTTGCAAAGTTAAGAAGTTTTTTGGATATACCAAATAAAATCAGAAAAAAAAGAAAATGACTAAAGACACAACTTCGCACGAAGAAAAACGAGCAAATAGTTGCGTAATTGAAGAAAAAGATATACTTTTGTAGCCGAAATTAGGATTTTACAAACAAATAGAAAGAAAAGAGAGCATGAAAAAAATCAGAGCCGCCGTCGTTGGATACGGCAACATCGGACAGTATGCCGTGCAGGCACTTGAGGCTGCACCCGACTTTGAGATAGCAGGCATCGTGCGCCGCCAGGGCGCTGAGAACAAGCCCGCCGAACTGGCCAACTATCAGGTTGTGAAGGATATCAAGGAACTGAAGGACGTCGACGTGGCCATCCTGGCCACCCCCACCCGCTCGTGCGAGGAGTATGCCAAGCAGATACTGCCGTTGGGCATCAACACCGTCGACTCGTTCGACATCCACACCAACATTCGCGACTATCGCCGCACACTCATGGAGCTCAACAAGCAGACGGGCACCGTCAGCGTCATTGCAGCCGGCTGGGACCCGGGCAGCGACTCTATCGTGCGCACACTCATGCAGAGCCTCGCCCCCAAGGGCCTGAGCTACACCAACTTCGGCCCCGGCATGTCGATGGGCCACTCGGTGTGCGTGCGCTCTAAGAAGGGTGTGAAGAATGCCCTCTCAATGACTATCCCCCTCGGCGAGGGCATCCATCGCCGCATGGTCTACGTGGAACTGGAAGATGGCGCCAAGCTCGAGGACGTGACGGCCGACATCAAGGCCGACCCCTACTTCGCCAGCGATGAGACCCACGTCTTCGCTGTCGACTCGGTCGACGACGTGCGCGACATGGGCCACGGCGTGAACCTCGTGCGCAAGGGTGTCAGCGGAAAGACGCAGAACCAGCGCCTGGAGTTCAACATGAGCATCAACAACCCCGCGCTCACCGGTCAGGTGCTGGTCAATGTGGCTCGCGCCTCACTGCGCCAGCAGCCCGGCTGCTACACCATGATTGAGCTGCCCGTCATCGACATGCTCCCCGGCGACCGCGAAGAACTCATCAGCCATCTGGTGTAGTTTAAAAAGTCAATTGGTATACATTCACCACAGAGACAGAGCCTTTCTTGCACCAAAGAGAGGCTCTGTCTCTGTGTTTCTTATATCAGCTTTTTTCCTTAAATTTTGGACAAAAAAACATTCATCACAATGACTGTGTAGAGTCGTTGTGATGAATGTTAAATGCTTTCCAAAAACTATTGCTCGGCTGCCGCAAGCAGGATTTCGGAGAGCGTGGGATGGATGTGAATCATCTGGCGCAACTGTCCGACCGTAGCACCCATACACATCAGCACACTCACTTCCTGAATCATGTCGGCCGCGTGGGCACCAAAGGCGTGGCAACCCAGGATGCGACCGGCATCGGGCTCGCTGAAGAGCTTGAGCATGCCCTCCGTCTCGCCCATTGCCAGAGCTTTGCCGTTGGCACGGTGGAAGGCTTTGCGACACTCATAGGGCGTGCCGGCGGCCTTCAACTGGTCCTCGCTTGGACCGACACAGGCGGCTTCGGGGCTGGTGAAGATGGCGGCGGGGATGGAAGAGAATTGAGAATTGATAATTGAGAATTGACAATTCTCGCCTTGCGAGCGACCTGAGGTCGAGCGGAGAATTGAGAATTGACAATTATCTGCAACAATTTGGCCGACGACCTGCTTGGCTTGCCATTCGGCTACGTGGGCCAGCATTTGTCGACCATTGACGTCGCCAATGGCATAGAGGCCGTCGATGGGAGAGCCATCGGGCGAAAGCACCCGGAAGCAGTCGTCTACGGGAATGGAGCCGTCGCGGTTGAGGGCAAGGCCGAGGTTGTCGAGCGCAAGGCCTTCCGTGCGAGGTTTCCGGCCCGTAGCCATCAGGATGACGTCGGCATCGATGTCGCTCAGCTGCTGAACGGCGGTCTTCATGCGGAACGTCACGCCACGCTTCTCCATCAGCTTGCGCAGACGCTTGGCAATATCGCTGTCCAAAACGGGCAGGCACTCCTTGAGATACTCGATGACGGTGACCTCGGTGCCGAAGCGGTTGAAGATGCCGGCAAACTCCATGCCGATGACGCCGGCACCGATGATAGCCAGTTTCTTAGGCTGTTCAGTGAGAGCCAGCAGACCGGTGGAGTCCACCAGCCGCGGGTCGTCGATGTCGGGCAGGGGCAGATACTTGGTTTCCGAGCCTGTTGCAATGATGATGTTTGGCGCCGAGAGACGATTGCCGTCGGCCCACTCCACGGTGTGCGCATCGACGAAACTGGCACGCGAGCGAACGAGCGTGATGTTTGGGTGCGAGAGGATGGTTTCCACACCGGCACGCAACTGGGCCACCACCTGCTGCTGGCGGGCGACAGCCTCATCGAACGTCGCACTGTGTACGTAGGTTTTCGTGGGGATGCAGCCCACGTTCAGGCAAGTGCCGCCCACCTGCGAGTCTTCGAAGACCGTGACCTTCAGTCCCTGCTTGGCAGCATGCTCGGCGGCACGATAGCCGCCAGGTCCTGCGCCTATTATAACAACGTCAGTGGTAATCATAATTACTCATTACTAATTACTCATTACTCATTTGCCGATAAGTCACTATGGGATGCTTGGCAGCCAGCACGTCGTCGACACGTCCGATGGGCGTGTTGTGGGGTGCCGACTTGACGAGGTCGGGATTGGTCTTCGCCTCTTCGGCAATCTGGCGCATCACGCCGATGAAGCCGTCGATGGTCTCCTTCGACTCGTTCTCCGTAGGCTCAATCATGAGGCTCTCGTGGAAGAGCAAGGGGAAGTAGATGGTAGGCGCATGATAGCCATAGTCGAGCAGGCGCTTGGCCACATCCATCGTAGTGACGCCCGTAGACTTGTCCTTCAGTCCGTCGAACACGAACTCGTGCTTGCAAAGGCCATCGATGGGCAGTTCATAGACGTCCTTCAGGCTCTCCTTGATGTAGTTGGCGTTGAGCGTGGCCAGCGGGCCAACCTCTTTAACATGCTCGCGCCCGAGGGAGAGGATGTAGGCGTAGGCACGCATCACGACAGCGAAGTTGCCATGATAGGGCGACACCATGGGGAAGAAAGGCTCCAAGCCCTTGCGCACGCCCACCGGTCCGGCACCGGGACCGCCACCGCCGTGAGGCGTCGAGAACGTCTTGTGCAGGTTGATGTGCATCACGTCGAAGCCCATGTCGCCCGGACGAGCAGCCCCCAGCATGGGGTTGAGGTTGGCGCCGTCGTAGTACATGAGGCCGCCCACGCCGTGGATGAGCTTCTCGATGGCTGGTATTTGGCGCTCGAAGAGGCCGAGCGTGTTGGGGTTGGTCATCATCATGGCCGCGATGTTCTCGCCGCCCACCGTGGCAATCAGCTCCCGTAGCGCCTCAACGTCGACGGTGCCGTCGGCCAGCGACTTCACCTCGACAATCTCCAGGCCGCAGACGGCCGCCGAGGCAGGGTTGGTGCCGTGGGCCGAGTCGGGCACGACGACCAGTCGGCGCTGCATGTCGCCGCGGCTCTCGTGGTACTTCCTGATAATCATGAGGCCCGTCAGTTCGCCGTGAGCGCCGGCAAAGGGTTTCAACGTGAAGGCATGCAAGCCCGTCAGTTCACAGAGCGCCTTGCAGAGCAGTGTGCAGACAGCCTCGGCACCGCGTGTGGTCTCGGCGGGCTGCAGCGGGTGGAGGGCAGCAAACTGCGGCAGTGCCGCCATCTCCTCGTTGATTTTCGGGTTATACTTCATGGTGCATGAGCCCAAGGGATAGAAACCGTTGTCGACACCAAAGTTGTTGGCCGACAGATTGGTATAATGGCGCACCACGGTCATCTCGTCACATTCGGGCAGCTGAGCGGCCTCTTTGCGCTGCATGTCGGCCGGCACTTTGTAGTCGCCGAAGCGGTTTTTCGGCAGCGAGTAGCCCTTGCGCCCCGGCTGCGAAAGTTCGAAAATCAGGTTTCCGTATAGTTTGTTGTTCATACCAATGCAATTAGTTTGTCGATTTCTTCCTTAGTTCTCTTCTCAGTGACGGCAAACATCACCTGACCGTCGGCCACCTTGATGCCGCCGAAGATGCCAGCGTCGAGCCAGCGCTGCTGCAAGGCATCGACGTCGCCGTCGTAGCTCACCACAAACTCGTTGAAGAACGGCTGGTTGTAGACCAGACGGAAGTGGCCTGTGGCCACGAGCTGGTCGCACAGATAGTGGGCGCCGGCGTAGGACAGTTCGGCCGCCTCGCGCAGTCCCTGCCGGCCCATCACAGCCATGTAGACGGTGACGAAGAGGGCCATCAGGCTCTGGTTGGAGCAGATGTTGCTGGTGGCCTTCTGTCGGCGGATGTGCTGTTCGCGAGCCTGCAACGTGAGCACGAAGGCACGCTGGCCGCGGCTGTCGACGGTCTTGCCGACGATGCGTCCCGGCATCTTGCGGATGAGCTTCTCCGTGCAGCACATGTAGCCCACGTAGGGACCGCCAAACTGCATGGGGATGCCAAGCGACTGGCCGTCGCCCACGGCAATGTCGGCACCAAGCTCGCCCGGCGTCTTGAGCACGGCCAGGTCGGCCGCAATGCTGTTGATGATGAACAGGCCCTTCTGGGCGTGGATAGTGTCGGCCCAGCCCTCGTAGTCCTCAACGACGCCGAAGTAGTTGGGCTGCTGCACGATGACGCCAGCCACGCCGCCGGCAGCCAGTTTCTGCTGCATGTCGTCGCGACTGGTAGCGCCGTCGTTCTGGGCAATCATCTCGATGTCGATGCCCTGGAAGTGGGCGTAGGTCTTGACCACCTCGACGGTCTTCGGGTCGACGGTTTCAGAGATGAGCACCTTGTTCTGCTTCTTGCCTGCGGCCACAGCCATCATCATGGCCTCGGCGGTGGCGGTGGTGCCGTCGTACATCGAGGCGTTGGAGATGTCCATGCCCGTGAGCTCGGCCATCATCGACTGATACTCGAAGATGTAGTGTAGCGTGCCCTGCGAGATTTCGGCCTGGTAGGGCGTGTAGCTGGTGAGGAACTCCGAGCGCGCGAGCAGCTGCGGTATGATGCTGGGCGTGTAGTGGTCGTAGACGCCGGCGCCGGCAAAGCACGTCAGGGGCTGGTTTTGCGAGCCGAGCTGTTCGAACAGCTGTCGCACCTCGAGCTCCGACATCTCCGACGGCAACTGGTAGTCGCCTTTGAAGCGTATGGCCTCGGGCACCTCGGCATAGAGGTCGTCGAGCGAGTCGACGCCCACTTTCTCGAGCATGGCCTTGAGGTCGGCTTCGGTATGGGGGAAGAACTTATACATTA
>CAMOTK010000126.1 GCA_946625715.1 uncultured Prevotella sp.
GCACGCTGATAGTGTCGTTCTTGCTCTACCTCGTGGCTGTCGACATCAATTTCCTCTGGCTCTTCGGCAAGTCGCCCAGCATGAGCGACGTGAAGAACACGCGTCCGGCTCAGGCTTCCGAGATTTATAGTGCCGACGGCAAGCTGATTGGCAAGTTCTTCAGCGAGAACCGCACGCCCGTCAGCTACGAAGAAGTGGCACCCGTGTTCTGGCAAGCACTGGTCGATACCGAAGACGAGCGCTTCTACCATCACCACGGCATCGACTTCCAGGCGTTTGCTGCCGCACTGAAGGACTACGTGCTGCACCACGACGCCCGCGGTGCATCGACCATCACCCAGCAGTTGGCCAAGAACCTCTTTCGCGTGCGTACGCAGTACTCTACAGGACTGTTGGGCTACATCCCGGGCATCAAGATGCTCATCATGAAGAGCAAGGAGTGGATTACAGCCCTGAAGCTGGAGTTCTTCTTCACGAAAGAAGAGATTCTCACGATGTACGCCAACACGGTAGACTTCGGTTCCAACGCGTTCGGCATCAAGACGGCCAGCAAAACCTACTTCGGCACAACACCCAAACAGCTCACTGCCGACCAGGCTGCCATACTTGTAGGCATGCTGAAAGCCACTACCTACTACAATCCGCGCATCCACCCCGACAATAGCATCCGCCGACGCAACGTGGTCATCGACAACATGGTGACCCACCAGCACCTGACCAAAGCCGAAGGCAATGTGCTGAAGCAGCGCGAGATAGACCTCGACTACAGCGTTGAGAATGCCTACGACGGCGAAGCCAACTATTTCCGTGAAGCAGTGGCCGACGAACTGAAAGACTGGTGCGAGGAGAACGGCTACGACCGCAATGCCCTCTATACACATGGCTTCAAGATTTACACCACGCTCGACAGCCGCATGCAGAAGTATGCTGAAGAGGCCGCCCGCAAGCAGATGAAACAGGTGCAGCGCAACTTCAACAACCACTGGGGCAACACCAATCCCTGGCAAGACGAGCACCATCAGGAAATACCCAACTTCATTGAGAATATTGCCAAGCGCCAGCCGTGCTTCAAACGTCTGGAGAAGCGCTTCCCCAACAATCCCGACTCTGTATGGGCCTACATGAACAAGCCACACATGGTGAAACTGTTCGACTACGAGAACGGCACCATCGAAAAAGAAATGAGTTCGATGGACAGCATCCGCTACATGGAGCACTTCATGCACTGCGGTTTCGTGGCCATAGAGCCTAATACCGGCCACGTAAAAGCCTGGGTGGGCGACATCAGCTTCGACACCTGGAAATACGACAAGGTGACGGCCATGCGCCAGCCGGGTTCCACGTTCAAGCTCTTCGTCTATGCCGAAGCCATGAAGCAGGGCATCACCCCGTGCGACCGTCGCGAGGACAGCTATTTCTCCATGAAAGTGTGGGATCCGCAGAAGAAAGAAGAAGTCACTTGGGCACCTACCAACGCCAACGGCTATTTCACGGGTGCCAACATGACGCTGAAGTCGGCCTTCGCACAGAGTATCAACTCCGTGGCCGTGAAGCTCGGCCAGGAAGTAGGCATCGACAACATTGTGAAGACCGCCCACGACATGGGCATTGAGAGCAAGCTCGATCCCACGCCGTCGTTGGCACTGGGCTCCAGCGACGTGAATCTGCTCGAACTGGTCAACTCTTACGCCACGGTTGTGAACGACGGCAAGGTGCACAAGCCTATCATCGTGACCCGTATTGAAGACCGCGACGGCAAGGAAATCTATAGCGCTCGCGAAGAAGAGCATCAGGCCATCTCCTATCGGGCAGCCTACTTCATGCAACAGATGCTGCAAGGCGGTCTGCGCGAGCCCGGCGGCACGAGCATGAACCTCTGGACCTACATCCGCGACTATGCCGACACCGAGTTTGGCGGCAAGACTGGCACGTCGAACAACCACTCCGACGCCTGGTTCGTAGGCGTTTCGCCCAAGTTAGTGTGCGGCGCATGGGTTGGCGGAGAGTATCGCGCCATCCACTTCCGCACCGGGCAGCTGGGCCAAGGTTCGCGCACGGCCTTGCCTATCTGTGGCTTGTTCTACCAGGCAGTGCTCAAAGACCCGCACTTCAAGCACTATCATGGCAAGTTTGCGCCGGCACGTCCCGACGAGATACAGGCTTCCGAATACACCTGCACTGGTGTGTACTACCCTGCCCCGACAGACAGCTTAGGCACCGACAGTCTTGACGAAGGCAGTCAGCCTGTCGACGAGTATCCGAACCCTGAGAACAGCGAAGCCGAACAGCCTGCGGCCACGCCAACCGACAACCTCGACAACGCAACAGAACTTTGACACTCGACCTCGATAACAAAGAGTGGCAGGACGCCCTGCAGATTGTGAACTACACCCGTCGCTCGCTGTTTCTCACAGGAAAGGCGGGCACGGGCAAAAGCACCTTCCTGCGCTATGTGGCGGAGCACACGAAGAAGAAATATGTGGTGCTCGCCCCTACGGGTATTGCTGCCATCAATGCCGGCGGCAGCACGCTCCACAGCTTTTTCCGCCTGCCGTTCCACCCCCTGTTGCCCAACGACAGCCGCTACGACAGGCGCCACATCCGCGAGACGCTGAAATATCCCAGTGCCCACTGTAAGTTGCTGCGCGAGCTCGACCTTATTATCATAGATGAGATATCGATGGTGCGTGCCGATATCATCGACTTCATCGACAAGGTGCTGCGCGTCTACACCCGCAACCCAGAACCTTTCGGCGGCAAACAGCTGCTGTTGGTGGGCGACATCTACCAGTTGGAGCCCGTGGTGAAGGAAGACGAGCGGCAGTTGCTCAACCCCTTCTATCCCTCAGCCTACTTCTTCCACGCCAAAGTATGGGAGAGGATGCAGCTGGTGAGCATCGAACTGCGCAAAGTCTACCGTCAGCACGACGACCACTTCATTGCCCTGCTCGACCGCATACGCAACAACACCGCCACAAGTCAGGACCTGAGCGACCTGAACCAGCGCGTAGACAACGGCCCGACGGCAGCCGACCCGGCGCCCAAGAGCGGTCTGCGCATTCTGTTGGCCGCCCGTCGCGATGTGGTGGACTATATCAACGAGACCCGACTGGCCGAACTCGATGGCGACGCCACACTGTTTCGCGGCACCATCAAGGGCGACTTTCCCGAGACATCGGTTCCCACGCCACTGGAACTGTCGCTGAAACTCGGCGCACAGATTATCTTCATCAAGAACGACAAAGAGAAGCGCTGGGTGAACGGCACCCTGGGCACCGTGATAGGCATCGACGAGGAAGAAGGCATCATCGGCGTGATAGACGACGAAGGCCACGAACTGAGCGTGGAGCGCGAGGTATGGGAGAACATGCGCTACACGTTCAACGAGAAAGAGCAGCGCATCGAAGAACAGCTGTTAGGCACCTACACGCAGTTTCCGCTGCGCCTGGCGTGGGCCATCACCGTACACAAGAGTCAGGGCCTGACGTTCAATCAGGTGACGATAGACTTCACCGGCGGCGTGTTTGCCGGTGGTCAGACCTACGTAGCCTTGTCGCGCTGCACGTCGCTCGAAGGCATCACGCTGCGTGCGCCCATCCGCCAGCAAGACATCTTTGTGCGCAGCGAGGTGGTACGCTTTGCCAGCCAGTACAACAACCCGCAGCTCATAGCCCGGGCGATGAAGGAAGGCGAGGCCGACCGTCAGTACCACGATGCCGTCGAGGCGTTCAATCGTGGCGACTTCGGCCAGTTTATCGACCAGTTCTTCCTGGCCATCCACTCGCGCTACGACATAGAGAAGCCCCACATCCGCCGCTTCATCCGCCGCAAACTGAACGTCATCAACACGCTCAACTCAGAGGTAGCGGCCCTGAAGCAGGAGAAAGCCCAGCGCGAAACGATGCTGAAGCGCCTGGCAGCCGAATATTCGCTGATGGGCAAAGAGTGCGAACGCGAAGGCATGAGCGACGCCGCCATCCGCAATTACGAGAAAGCGCTCGAATTGTGGCCAGAAGCGCCCGAACCAGCCAAAAGACTCAAAAAACTAAAGAAGAAGTAAAGTTGTGTCCCCACACAATAAAAAATAAAGAAAAAAGTCAAATAAATATTTGGCTATTCAATAAAAAAAACTTACCTTTGCATTGTTATCCTGAAAACAATCTTTTTACCTTAAAAAAAAGACTAATACCTATTGAAGATATGAAGCGATCGCCTGTGAAGGCTGTCGCTTTGTTTTTTATGTACCAGAAGCCGTCAATATGTTATCGCGCACAATAAATATGCGTAAAAATATCATTTTTTGAGCAAAATCGCGCGAAAAAGTAACAAAATGATTGTTTTTCTATAAAAAAGTTGATAAAATGTTTGGTAATTCGAAAATTTGCTGTAATTTTGCAGCCGTAAACAGAATCATTAGACTAAGTCATTCAATAAGTATAACAATTTAAAAAGTAAAAAGATTATGAATGCAGCACAAGTAGTTGAGAATCTGAAGCAGAGATTCCCCAATGAGCCGGAGTACATCCAGGCCGTGTCACAAGTTCTTCCTACGATTGAAGAAGAGTACAACAAGCACCCCGAGTTTGAGAAGGCCAACCTGATTGAGCGCCTGTGCATACCCGATCGCGTGTTTGAGTTCCGCGTGACTTGGGTAGACGACAAGGGCAACGTTCAGACGAACATGGGCTATCGTATCCAGCACAACAACGCCATTGGCCCGTACAAAGGCGGTCTGCGCTACCACAAGAGCGTGAATCTGGGTATCCTGAAGTTCCTGGCTTTCGAGCAGACGTTCAAGAACTCGCTGACCACCCTGCCGATGGGTGGTGCCAAGGGTGGTTCAGACTTCTCGCCCCGCGGCAAGAGCGATGCCGAGGTGATGCGCTTCTGCCAGGCATTCATGAACGAGCTCTATCGCGTGATTGGTCCCGACGAGGACGTACCTGCCGGCGACATCGGCGTAGGCGGCCGCGAGGTGGGCTATCTGTTCGGACAATATAAGAAGCTGACGCACCAGTTCCAGGGCGTGCTCACGGGTAAGGGCATCCCCTTCGGCGGTTCGCTGATTCGTCCTGAGGCCACAGGCTACGGCTGTGTCTACTTCCTGACTTCAATGCTGAAGACGCGCAACATCGAGCTGGCCGGCAAGAAGGTGCTCATCTCGGGTGCCGGCAACGTGGCCCAGTATGCTGCCGAGAAGTGCCTGCAGCTGGGTGCCACCGTGCTGACGATGTCCGACTCCGACGGCTACATCTACGACCCCGAAGGCATTGATCGCGCCAAGCTCGACTTTATCATGGAGCTGAAGAACGTAGAGCGCGGCCGCATCAAGGAGTATGTAGAGGAATATCCCAACGCCAAGTACTACGAGGGCAAGCGCCCCTGGTACGAGAAGGCCGACATTGCACTGCCTTGCGCTACGCAGAACGAGATCAACGCCGACGAGGCTGCAGCCCTGGTGAAGAACGGTGTGATTGCCGTTGCCGAGGGTGCCAACATGCCTACCCTGCCTGAGGCTATCAAGATTTTCCAGGATGCCAAGATTCTGTACTCTCCTGGTAAGGCCAGCAACGCCGGTGGTGTATCGGTGAGCGGACTTGAGATGTCGCAGAACTCGGAGCGTCTGTCGTGGACGGCGAAGGAAGTAGACGACTACCTGAAGCGCATCATGAACGATATTCACGAGAACTGCGTGAAGTATGGTACTGAGGCCGACGGCTACATCAACTACGTGAAGGGTGCCAACGTGGCCGGCTTCATGAAGGT
>CAMOTK010000127.1 GCA_946625715.1 uncultured Prevotella sp.
GTGACATATATAAACGATGTGGGGGCTGGGCGCTTGCAGCAGCGGTGATGGCCTTCGGCCTTACGGCTTGCTCCGACGAGAAGCTCGACAGCACCAGCATCTTCCAGGACAGCCAGCAGGAGCGCACGGCCTTCGACATCTGGCTCTACAACAACTATGTGAAGGAGTACAACATCGACCTGAAGTACCGGCTGGAAGACAAGGAGACCGACTTCCAGTACTACCTCGTGCCGGCCGACAGGGACCAGTCGGTGCGCGTGTCGCACGCCATGCTCTACTGCTGGCTGCAGGCCTACGACGAGATTGCCGGCAAGGACTTCACCCGCACCTACTCGCCCAAGATTATCCAGCTCGTGGGCTCCTACTCGCACAACAAGAAGGGCACGGTGAAGATGGGTACGGCCGAAGACGGTCTGAAGGTGACCATCTATGCCGTCAACTTCTTCCGCTCCGACAAGTCCACGCTCAACAACTACTTCCAGGTGATGCACCACGAGTTTGCCCACATCCTGTCGCAGCACAAGGACTACGACACGGAGTTCCGCACCATTTCCGACAACGACTACGTGACGGGCAACTGGTCGACCATCCAGGAGAGCGACGCCCTGAAAGCAGGCTTCATCGACGCCTACGCCATGAGCGAATACAATGAGGACTTTGCCGAGACCCTCTCGTTCTACCTCATCTACACGCCCGAGGAGTGGAACCAGAAGATGCGCACCGCCGGCGAGAGCGGCGCCGCCATCATCGACCGCAAGCTGACCATCATTCGCGACTACATGAAGTCGGCATGGGACATCGACATCGACGCCCTGCGCAACACGCTGCAGCGCCGCATCAACGACGTGGTCAGCGGCAAAGTGGAACTCGACACAATTAGTAATGAGTAATGAGTAATTAGTAATGAGCAATTAGTAATTATAAGATGAAGAATATACTGAAATACATCACAATAGCGCTGGCGCTCCCCCTCGGGGGAGTCGGAGGGGGGCTACTTACATCCTGCTCTCCCGAGACCGAGAACGTGTTTGGCCAGTCGCCCGCCAAGCGACAGCAGCAGGCGGCAGCCCAGTACCTGCAAGTGCTCGAAGCACAGGAGCTGGGATGGGCCGTCGACTTCTATCCCGGAGCCTTCGAGTATGGCGGCATTGCCTACACCGCACGCTTCCGCGACGGACAGGTGACGCTGGCTTGCGAACAGCCCATAGCCAACCGCTCGGTAGACCGCAACTACGCCGCCTACGAAGAGGTGACGTCGGGCTACCAGATTATAAACGGCAACAGCGTGATGCTCACCTTCGACACCTACAACGCCCTGATACACTACTGGTCGCAGCCATCGGGCACCGACTACGACGGCTATGCCAGCGACTACGAGTTCACCTTCGTCAGCGCCACGCCCGACGAGGTACTGCTGCGCGGCGTGCGCTACGGCAACCTGCTCCACATGTATGCCCTGAAAGAGCCCTCGCGCGACTATCTTACCAAGGTGAGCGCCATGCGCAGCCAGCTGAGCACCGTCACCCGCAAGCGCCTCGTGGCCGACGGCACGTCGATGCCCATCACCGCCCTGGAGAACCACATGGAGTACACCGCCGGCGACAAGACCGTCAGCATGCCCTACATCTACACACCCACCGGCCTGCGCTTCTACGAGCCTGTGACACTGGGCGGCGTTGAGGCACAGAGCCTCGACTACAACGCAGCCAACGAGAGTCTCGCCTCGGCCGACGGCCGCATGCAGCTGCCCCAGCCCACAATGCTCGAGAAGTTCTGCGGCGCCACCACACAGTGGCACTTCGTCTTCGGCCGCAACGATGCCGACTACGACATGTGCGACGACCTGCGCACGCTGTTCAAGCAGGTTTCCAACGTACTCAGCCGCGAGAAGTTCGAGGCCATCGACGACATGTACATCGGCCTCAACAAGCTGTCGCGCGACCAAGACACGCAGCGCTTCGTCATGGGCTGGGACGCCTACTACCTGAGCATTGGCTACAACGTGTGCCACGGCATCGACATCTACGTAGACAGCGAGCAGGCCGGCACCATCGCCATCAAGGCCACCGACTACGGCAACCTCTACTACAACTACACGCTCTTTGCACCGCTGCTCAACTTCGTTGTCGACAACAGCCCCTACGTGGTCAGCTTCAGCGACACCGACCAGCTCAGCAGCGTGCGACTCACCAGTCAGCGCGACGCCACGAAGTGGTTCACGCTGAAGCGCAAATAGACATAAGCATCGAAACAACAACAACGAAACAATCATACCAATTATGAAAAGAATCATCACATTTGCATGCGCCTTGCTCCTGCCATTCATGACTGTGGCAGCAGCCTTGGTGACACTGCCGGCAGGCGTGCAGGCCGAAGACTACACAATGATTGCAACCTTCCAAGAGGTGCAGGACGGCACACCCGTGGAAAAGTCGAAGACCATCAATGCCAAAGTGGCCATCGCGGGCAACGACTTCTACGTCTCAGGCCTCGCCTACAACTTCCCCAACGCCTACGTCAAAGGCACCCTCGACGGCAACATGGTCACCTTCGCCAACGGACAGGAAGTGGGCTCCGACCTCTTCGGCACCTACTACCTCTGCGGCATCATCCTGCAGAACCAAGAGATAGCCAACAACGACTTCATCATGTCCTACAACAGCGAGACGCGCACGCTCGTTTATAGCGCACAGAGCGGCATACTCGTGGCCGAAACCACCAAGCCCACCGCCACCACCGACAACGAGCTCAGGGCCATCGTCACCACGGCATCGTACACCCCCGGCGCACTCTCCGAGCCGCCCGTAGAGGCACCCGTGGGGCTCACCACCAGCAACTACCTCTTCACCTCTACCTACATTCGCTACGACCAGGACGAGAACCAGCAGCCCGTCATGATTTCCGAGCCCTATCAGGCACCCGTCATGGTAGGCTTCGACGGCGACGACCTCTACATTCAGGGCGTCTCCGAGTATGCACCGCAGGGCTGGGTGAAGGCCACGAAAAACGCGGCCGGCAAGTATGTAGTGCCAGCCTGCCAGTACATGGCATCGGTCGACCTGCTCGGACTCGGACAGGTGTTCCGCAACTACTACATCACCGCCATCGACCGACAGAACAACATGCTCGCCATCGAGTTCGACTACGACCCACAGAAAGACCTCATCTCCACCACACAGACCATAGCCATCAACAGCAACAAAAACACGCTGCAGCCCTGGAACTACTACCGCGAGATGACCTTCCAGAAAATGGTAGAGCGCGAAGCCACACCCAAGAGCCCCGAGTTCACGTTCAATGCCGCCCTATCGTACACCGGCATCAGCACAGAGTACACGGCCGAAATCTTCGTACCCCTGCTCGACACCGACGGCCAGCCCATGATGTCCGACAAGCTCAGCTTCCAGTTCCTGCGCGAGAAGAACGGACAGGTAGAGCCCGTAGTCTTCCCCGCAGCTAAGTACACCCGCCTGCGCCAGGACATCAGCGAACTGCCCTACGGATTCACCGACGGTTTCGACTTCAGCAGCCACACCATCTACTTCGACGGCATCGGAGTCGACGAGCTCAAGACCTGGACACGCCTCGGCATGCAGAGCATCTACCGCGGCAACAACGTTGAGCACCGCTCCGACATCACCTGGTTCGACATGGCCGCCTTCTGGACTGCAGGCATCGACGACATTCGCACTGCCAACCAACCCACAGCCAACTACGACCTGCAAGGTCGCCGCGTAGGCAGCCAGGCCCGAGGCCTCATCATCAGCCGCACGCAGCGTCCCGACGGCACGTACACCATACGCAAGGTTTTGAAAAAATAGTTTGTTTCAGGATAACTGTTTTCATAACCACCGAGGGCAATCTGTAGCGACAGGATTGCCCTCACTTTTTATAAAGAAAAACTGCCGAAGTCAGAGGGCGACTGAATTAACATTGTTAATACAGCGTTTTAACATTGTTAAAATACCGAATTAACACTGTTAAAACGCTGCCAAAGTCAGGAAACACGAGAAGCCATCTGTCAGTATCTTTACAAAACCACAGCAACAAAACGGCTCAACTCTATCCCCCAAAAAGCATATTTTTGCAACAATTTCGCAGTTTTTGCGCAAATTTGCATAGGAATCGTAATTTTTCCTCAAAAATTCATTGCTAATTAAAAGATTTTTCCTATCTTTGTAACATAAAATGTATTTTTTAAAAGCTTATGAATATGGAACAGAAATTTTACAAAATTTTTAGAAAGAGCATAGCCGCAAGGCTCCTGCTCCTTGTCTCCCTGTTAGTTGGGGGGGGTAATTCTGTAGTTGCTGACGATATCAACATAGTTATCAATGGTTCTATTCAACCAGGATGGACAAATTCTAGTGGTTCTTCTGAATACACGCTCGGTTCAGGCGAAATCATTGCAAGTTCATCTACTCTATCACGTTTACAATCAGCTAGTAATTATACTTTCTCTGACAAGAAACTTGTTGTTATTGGAAAAAGAATAGATGACAATGAATCTAATATAGCACTATATGCTGGTTACTTATCAACATCAGCAAAATTTGGATATAATAGTTATGGAGACGAAATATATTCTAAAGATGACTATATTGAATTTGTTTCCGATAAATTTTCAGTTTCAAATCAAGCTATAAGTTTACGAGCAAAAAACGTAAAGATTGTTAGTGCCAAGATTGTCGATAACAGGGAATTTGTAATAGATGAAACTCAACTAACAGCTTTCCAAAAAGGTTCAAAATCAGAATCAGTACGTGTTATTTACAATCCGAAAAATGGTTGGAATACTATATGTATGCCTTTTCAATTAAATCCCGCACCATTGACATCTATTTTCGGTGAAGGCTATAAAACTTTTACGTTTACGTCATATTCAGATGTTACAGGAACCATAACATTTACAAAAAACGGTTCAAGTTACTTATCATCTAGTACCCCATATCTAGTATATGTTGAGTCCGCTCCATCACATCCAGAGGGAGTTGTTCTTGCTAGTGGAGTAGTAACTATAGCTTATAAGACCAAAGAAGCAAGATTAGTCAATAACACCTTCCAAGGCACCTACGCCCCCATCGCAGCAGGCAGCATGCCGGATGGCAGCTATGGCATAACAAGCAGCGGGCAAATCGTCAATGCCGGCGCAAAATCATCTATCAAAGGCTACCGCGCTTACCTTACAGGATTAGGCAGCGCAGGTGCCCGCATTATGATACTCGACGACGATAGCAACACACCCACCGACATTGGCCTGTTCAAGATGGCCGTTCCCGAGGCAAAAGATGTCTACACACTCAGTGGCCAGCGCGTGCAGAAAGCTCGCAAGGGCATCTATGTAATAAACGGAAAGAAAATTGTTATTAAATAAACGACAAGGAGGACACGACAATGAAAAAGATTTATTCAACACCCACAACAAGCGTGTTTAAGATAGAAACCGTCTCGATGATTGCAGCCACGACACTCACCATCGAAGGCAACAATGCCTCGGTAAAATCGACATACTTAGACGATGGCTACGACGGTGAGTTTAGTTCGCGCGGTTCCAATGGTTGGGACGATTAAGATTACTAACCTCACCCCCTACCCCACACTCACCAGCAGCTGCGCCCCATGCATCGGGATGCAGCTGCTGGTGTCCGTTTAGCGACAAAACGCCATCAAAATTTTGCCGTTTCAAAGAAAAACCGTATATTTGCAGCGAAGAAAGAGAACAAAAGATATGGGAATTACTAAAGAAAACGCTATCAATGCTCTCA
>CAMOTK010000128.1 GCA_946625715.1 uncultured Prevotella sp.
TCCTTGGCGCGGTCGTTGCGGAAGTTGATGAAGATGACGACGTCGCCCTCCTCAATCAGACCGTTGACGGCCGTGTTGTGGATAGGCTTGATGAACTCGTCGGTGACGCCTTCGTCGTAGCTCTCCTGCATGGCCTTCACCATGTCGTTGCTCTGCTTGCCCTCGCCCTTGACAATGAGGTCGTAGGCCTCTTTCACGCGCTCCCAGCGCTTGTCGCGGTCCATGGCGTAGAAGCGGCCCACGATGCTGGCGATGGCGGCATCGTTGTCGGCGCACACCTTCGTCACCTGCTCAATGAAGCCCTTGCCGCTCTTCGGGTCGGTGTCGCGACCGTCCATGAAGCAGTGTACGAACGTCTGGTTCTTCAGTCCGTAGGCCTTGCCCACCTCGATGAGCTTGAACAGATGGTCGAGGCTGGAGTGTACGCCGCCGTCGGAGCAGAGTCCCATGAGGTGCAGCTTCTTGCCCTGTTCTTTAGCATAGGTATAGGCAGCCTTCACCTGCGGGTTCTCCATGATAGAGCCGTCCTTGCAGGCGCGGTTGATTTTCACGAGGTCCTGGTAGACGATGCGTCCGGCACCGATGTTAAGGTGTCCCACCTCCGAGTTGCCCATCTGTCCGTCGGGCAGACCGACGTCTTCGCCGCTGGCCTGCAGCTGCGAGTGAGCACTTGTTGCATACAAAAGATCGAGGTAGGGTGTCGGTGTGTTGAAGATGACGTCGCCCTTGCCGTGTTGTCCGATTCCCCATCCGTCGAGAATCATGAGTAATGCTTTCTTTGCCATTGTTTGTATATGAAATAAAAAAATGTGTAATTTCGCGCTGCAAAATTACACATTTTAGATGAATCGGCAAAGAAAATGCCGTAGAAAAAGCTTACAGACGGATGAGCGTGGCGCCCGTGGTCTGGCTGTTGCCCGTGGAAAGCTGTACGGCATAGACGCCCTGGCGCAGGCCCGAGAGGTCGATGCTGGTGCCCTGGGTGGTGGCTACCAGGCGGCCGTCGGTGCTGTAGACGCGCAGTGTGGGCTGGTCGTTCTGGGTGGTGGCAAACTGCACCGTGAGCTGTCGGCCGTTCAGCTGGAACTGTGCCTGCTGGGGCTGGTGGGTGCTGACGCCCTCAATCTTGCTGACGCCCAGGATGTAGCAGAGGCCCTTGAAGGCATCGATTTCGCCGTAGCCATACTGGTTGTTGGGGTAGGTGAGCTCGCTGTCGGGCTGACGGCACGAGTGGGCCATGATGTCCTTGATGCGCTCGGTGGTGAGCGTGGGGTCGGCCTGCATCCAGAGGGCTATGGTGCCCGTGACGGCTGGTGCCGACATCGAGGTGCCCGTCTGGGCCATCATGTGGAAGTAGCCTGATATCTTGCCCCACGACTCATACTCGGTGTCGAGTGCGGCCATGTCCCATGCGGCCAGACTATAGTAGGTGTCGTCGTCGATGAAGAAGTTCTGTGCCGAGACGATGTTGACGCCCGGTGCACACACGTCGGGCTTCATAGCGCCGTCGAGTGTGGGACCAACCGACGACGAGCGGGCCAGATAGCCCTCGCCCTTGGTGCTCTCCATCTCGGTGAGGTCGGTGGGCTGTGCCACGCCGCCTTGCGAGGCATACTTGTTGGCCATGGTGACAATCTTCAGGCGGTGGGCAATGTTGCCCACGGTGATGACCTCGGGCATCTGTGCGGGCCACGTCATAGAGAAGCCTTCCTGAGCCGTGTCGTGACCGGCCACATACTGTGCGGGCACGTTCTCCAACTGGGCGCAGAGTGCGTCGGCATAAATCCAGGCGTCGCCCTCGCCCTGTAGGGTGACGAGAATGCGCTCGGCCGTTGTATAGGTAGAGCTACCGCCTGTGAGGTAGAACACGGTGTAGCCGTCTTCTGTGGTGCCGCGTTTGACGATGCCGATATTCTTCGTGCCCAGCGCGAGTGTGGTGAGGCTCTCCAGCTCGGTGCCGGTATAGCTCACTTCGCCCTTGTTGGTGCTATAGCTGCTGTTGGTCAGTCGCAGGCGCAGGGTCTGTTGGGGCTTCATCTTCACCTCAATACCCAATAAAGAGCCATACTGCTCGTAGTCGTTGAACCATACGCCGCAACCTGCCTCGGCAGCAGTTTCGGGCTTGTAGGCCACACGCGACGTGCCACCGGCATTGCCCGAAGCCACGACGATGGCACGTCCGGGCTCACTGAGCAGGGTGCGAATGGCTTCCTCGTGCAGCTTGTGGCTGTTGATGAAGCTCATGGCGTCGCCCATGCTGAAGTTGATGACACAGGGTTTCTTCTCCTTGGCTGCCAGTTCGAAAATATCGTTGAAAGCCATAATGGCCTGAGCGGAGTTTATGCCAAGAGCACCGATTTCGCTGTCGATGGCGCCTTCGGCGATGTCGGCCTCGGGGGCCATGCCCTGGTAGAACACGTCGTTGATGTCGTTCACGCGGCTACCGGCGGCAATGCCGGCCACGTGGGTGCCGTGGGCCATGTAGCTGGCGTCGCTGCTGTGCATGGCGGTCGTCACCTCGTCGCGGGTGGTGTAGGTCTTATTCTTCATGTAGTCGGCAGCCCAGACGATGCGCGTCTTGCCCTCGCTGTCGCGGAACATGGGGTTGATGTAGTCGAAGCCCGCGTCGACGATGCCCACCACGACACCCTTGCCCGTGTAGGCCTGGATGCCGGCCGACTGGCTGCCCGTGTTCACGCGGTCGCTACCTATCAGTTGCGGCACCTGGTCGAGCATGGGGCGCGGCATGCGCTCGGCTTCCAGGCGCACCACCTGCTCGTCGGCGGCCATGGGGGCTACCTGCGAGAGGGGCATGCGCAGCACGAGCACCTGGCCGATGCGTCGGAGAATCTCGAAGCCGTACTGCCGGGCCAGAGCGTCCTCGTCGGCACCGTCGGCCAGTTTGGCCAACAGTTCTATCTGTTCGGCCTGGGCTGCGCGGCGACCTTCCGTCTGCTGTCCGAGGAGTTGTCCCAGTGCGGGCGACACTTTCTGACTGGCGTCTACGTTTTGGGCCGACAGCGATGCTGAGAGCATCAGTCCGACCATCAGGGAATAGAGTTTCTTCATGTTATAAAATAATTATAGTCAGCACTTCTTGATTATACTTTCGGCAGCAAAGTTACGAATAAGAGGTCAAAACGCCAAATTAATTATGGTTTTTTACGGAATTGCTGCCGTAGATGTCGCGGATGGCGCGTTGCTGACCTAAGTCGGCAACGCTGCTGACGATGGTCGGCAACGTTGCCGACCAAGGTCAGCAACGCGTGGTCTTTGGCATTGTAGGCCGAGAAATCATGCGCGGCGCCTACCGATACACCTTATGCGAAACCACCGAGCCGTCGGTCATCTCGTAGCTGATGATGTTCAGACCGCGCTGAGGCTGCTGCCGTCGGGCACCGGAAGGGCTGTAGTAGGCGATGCGGGCCACCTGCGGTGCTTGCTGGCTGACACCCTGTATGCGCGTGCCCTCGCCGTAGTGGTCGTTGCCGCGGGTGGTCAGCAGGTCTTGGTCGAGCGTGGCGCCGGCACCCGTCTCGGGGTTGGTCACGACGTCCTTCACTTGTGCGGCGGGATAGACCTTCAGCTTGTAGTTCTCGTCGCTGTAGGGGTTGTAGAAGTCGCCCGTGTAGCCGGCGCCCTTCTCCTGTGCGTCGTCCTCGCCAATGCAGCCCTTGATGGTCAGATGGTAGAGCTTGTTGTCCTGCAGGTAGTATTTGTTGTGGCCGCGCATCTTGTCTTGTCCGCTCTTGATGACGGTGTGCGAGAAGTCGCCGTTCTCAACGTAGAGCTTCGAGCTGTGGCCAATGCCGATGCAGTACTGGGCAGGGTCGTCGGCGGTGCCGTTCTCCCACAGGCAGTTGGCAATGTGCACCTTGCCGAAGCGTATGCGCGGACAGCGCTGGCCGCAGCCGTGGTGCCACCAGCAGTTGACGAACGTGGCGTTCAGGTAGCCCTCGTCGTCGCCGCGGTTGTCGCTCGAGCCCCACATCGACGAGCAGCGGTGGTCGTCGCTCTCGCCTGCCTTGGCCCAGGGCTTGATGTAGTAGGCAAACTTGCACCAGGAGATGGTCAGGTTGTCCGACTTCGTCTTGGCGTCGAGGTTGCCGTCCACGCCGTCCTGTATGTCGCAGTGGTCTATCCAGATGTTCTTCGACTCCACCAGCTGAATGTTGTCGCAGGCCGAGATGTCGTAGGCGCCGGCGCCCAGGAGCGTCACGTTGCGAATGATGCAGTTCTCCCAGTTCTGGCAGAAGAAGAAACCGGCGTAGTCGGCGTTGTCGTTGTGGCTGCGGTTGATGAGGGCCGAGCCGGGCAGACCGTAGATGGTGCAGTTCTGCATCTTGTCGTAGCGCAGCTTCTCCTTCACCTCAAACTGGCCGCTGATGTAGATGGTCATCGACGTCTTGCCGCCCTTACACTTCTGCATGGCCGCCCGCAGCTCTTCCTCGCTGGTCACGGTCACGGGGTTCTCGTTGTTGCTGCCCGTACATGGGCGTCCAATGCTGGCCCAGCCCACGGGGGCGTTCTCGTCGTAGGCCGACAGCTGTGCGTGGGCTGCTGCACTAATGCTTAGCAAGAGTATCAGCGCAAAAAAATGGTTGAAAGTCTTCATGAGTTTTTGTTCGTTTGTCGTTTTTTTTAGTTTGATTGGTGGCAAAGGTAAGCATTTTTGGTGAAAACCACTGCACAAATCGGCAAAAATGTGCACGAAAAAAGCCGATTTGTGCAGTTTTTGCCCTTTTTGCTTTGCCAAATGACAGAAAAGGCGTACCTTTGCACCCGAATTTCGAAATCATACATTCACATTATTATTAATATGGCATTAAAAATTGTTGTGCTGGCCAAGCAAGTGCCAGACACCAGAAACGTGGGAAAGGACGCCATGACGGCCGAAGGTACCGTCAACCGCGCTGCCCTTCCCGCCATCTTCAATCCCGAAGACTTGAACGCCCTGGAGCAGGCCCTTCGACTGAAGGAGCAGAATCCGGGCTCTACAGTAGGCATCCTCACGATGGGTCCTCCACGTGCAGGCGAAATCATCCGTCAGGGCCTGTATCGCGGCGCCGACACTGGCTGGCTGCTCACCGACCGCCTCTTTGCCGGTGCCGACACGCTGGCCACGAGCTATGCGCTGGCTACGGCCATCAAGAAGATTGGCCAAGTAGACATCGTCATCGGCGGTCGTCAGGCCATCGATGGCGATACCGCACAGGTTGGTCCGCAGGTGGCCCAGAAGTTGGGGCTCAACCAGGTGACCTATGCCGAAGAGGTGCTGAGCGTCAAGGATGGCAAGGCTACCATCAAGCGCGTCATCGACGGCGGCGTTGAGACCGTCGAGGCTCCCCTGCCCGTGGTCATCACCGTGAACGGAAGCGCTGCGCCCTGCCGCCCGCAGAACGCCAAGCTGGTCATGAAGTACAAGCGCGCCACCTGTCCCATGGAGCGTCCTGCCGAGGGCACGCCCTACGACTACCTCTACGACGAGCGCCCCGAACTGACGCTCAACCAGTGGAGCGTGGCTGATGTAGACGGCGATGTCGACCAGTGTGGTCTGGCTGGCAGCCCCACCAAGGTGAAGGGCATCAAGAACATTGTGTTCCAGGCAAAGGAGTCGAAGACTTTGACGGCTTCTGATGCTGACATCGAAGGACTCGTAAAGGAACTGGTGGCTGAAAAGATTATTTAAGCCTCACCCCCAGCCCCTCTCCGAGGGGAGAGGGGAGTGGATAGT